>DATKHY010000005.1 GCA_035544215.1 Candidatus Binatia bacterium
CCTCGCGACGGCCGGAAAGCACAAGCGGCTGATCATCGGCGCAGTCATGCGCAAACTCTTAGTTCTCGCGTACGGCATTCTTCGGTCCGGCATTGCTTTTGACGCGAATTACGCTTGACGCGAAATACGGTATCTATCCCGCTAAGCTGCGGCGCCGTGGCAGCGTTTGTATTTCTTACCGCTTCCGCACGGACACATTTCGTTGCGACCAACCTTCGGCTGTTCGCGCTGCATTGGCTTGGCAGGCGATTCGTCGTCTTTGTTCGTGTGGAACTGTTGAACGCGGCGGCCGCTGCCGGGCATCGGGCCGAGCATCTGCTCCACCTGCTCTGGTGGCAGCGCGTTGCCCGCGGCGACCGGCTGCGGCACGAGCTCGCCCGACGGAATGGGCTCGAACTGCTGTCCGGGCATCATCTGCGGCTGCGGTGGTCCATGCTCGATCACCACGCGGAACACGCCCTTGATCGCCTCGTCGGCGATGTTGTTCTTCAGCGACTCGAAGATCTCGAACGCTTCCTTCTCATACTCCACGCGCGGGTCTTTTTGGCCGTAGCCGCGCAGGCCGATGCCGGTCTTAAGGTGGTCCATCACCCACAGGTGGTCCACCCACTGCCGGTCGATGATCGGCAATAACAGATAGCGCTGCTCGACCACGCGCAGGATCTCGGGAGTTACCTCCTTCTCCTTCGTCTCGTACGCCGCGCGGGCACGCTCGCGCAACACGCGGCGGATCTCCTCGCGATCCTTGCCCGCGATATCCGTCACCGACAGCTCGCGCTTGATCGGGAAGATCAACTCGAGCGCGTTGAGCATCTCGTCGAGATCCCATTCGCTCGGGTGCGCGTTCTCCGGCGCGTTTTCTTCGACCGTCTCGTCGACCTTGGCCTCGAGCGTCTGCAGCATAAACGTCCGCGAGTCGAAGTTGCCTTCCAGCGTCGCACGCCGATCGGCGTAGATGATCGAGCGCTGCTTGTTCATCACGTCGTCGTACTCGAGCACGTGCTTGCGGATCTCGTAGTTGTGATTCTCGACCTTTCCCTGCGCGCGCTGAATCGACTTCGTCACCAGGCCCGACTCGATCGGTTGCTCGTCGGTGAACCCGACGCGCTCCATGATGTTCGTCATTCGCTCGCCGCCGAAGAGCCGCATCACCTCATCTTCGAGCGACACGTAGAAGCGCGACGATCCCGGATCGCCTTGGCGTCCCGAGCGTCCGCGCAGCTGATTGTCGATCCGCCGCGATTCGTGCCGCTCGGTGCCGATGATGTGCAGGCCGCCGTTCTTCGCGACGCCCTCGCCGAGCTTGATGTCGGTACCGCGGCCCGCCATGTTGGTGGCGATCGTTACCTGGCTGTGCTGCCCCGCGTCCTTGATAATCTCGGCCTCTTGCTCGTGGTACTTCGCGTTGAGCACGTTGCACTCGACGCCCTTCCGCCGCAGCATCGCCGCCAGCAGCTCGCTCTTCTCGATCGAGCGCGTTCCCACGAGTACCGGGCGCCCCTTCTGATGCTCGGCGATGATCTCGTCGACAACGGATTCGAACTTCGCCTTTTCCGACTTGTAGACGATGTCGGAGCTGTCTTTACGGATCATTGGCATGTTCGTCGGGACGACCACCACGTCGAGCCCGTAGATGTCGCGAAACTCGCGCTCCTCGGTCTTGGCGGTACCGGTCATGCCGGCCAGGTGGTCGTACAGCCGGAAGAGGTTCTGAAACGTGATCGTGGCGAGCGTCTGATCCTCGCCGCGCACCTTGATGCCTTCCTTCGCCTCGATCGCCTGGTGGATGCCGTCGGAGTAGCGGCGCCCGTACATCAGGCGTCCGGTGAACTCGTCGACGATGATCACCTCGCCGTCCTTTACGATGTACTGCTGGTCGCGATGAAAGAGGCTCCACGCCTTCAGCGCTGCGTTGAGCTGGTGAGCCAGCTCAATGTTGCGCTGGTCGTACATATTCTGGATGCCGAGCATCTTCTCGACCTTGGCGACGCCCGTTTCCGTGATCGGAACTGCGTGCGCCTTCTCGTCGACCGTGTAGTCCTCGCCCTTCTTTAACCGCGGGATGATCTGCGCGAACTTGTCGTACAGCTCGCCGGACTCTTGCGACGGCCCGCTAATGATCAGCGGCGTGCGCGCCTCGTCGATGAGAATCGAGTCCACCTCGTCAACGAGAGCGAAGTACAGCTCGCGCTGCACCAAATCTTCGACCTGCCACGCCATGTTGTCGCGTAGGTAATCGAAGCCGACCTCGTTGTTCGTCACGTACGTGACGTCGCAGTTGTACGCCGCGCGGCGCTGCGCCGAGTCGAGGCCGTGCTGAATCACGCCGACGGTCAGGCCCAGGAACGTATAGATCGGCCCCATCCACTCGGCATCGCGGCGCGCCAGGTAGTCGTTAACCGTGACGAGATGGACGCCGCGGCCTTCGAGCGCGCGCGCGTAGACCGGCAGCGTCGCGACGAGCGTCTTGCCCTCGCCGGTCTTCATCTCGGAGATCCGCCCTTCGTACAGCACCTGACCGCCCATGATCTGCACGTCGAAGTGTCGCATGCCGACGGTGCGTTTGCTGGCCTCGCGCACCACCGCGAACGTTTCGGGCAGCAAGTCGTCGAGCGACTCGCCCTGTTCTAGGCGGCTCCGGAACTCCGCCGTCTTGGCCTGGAGATCGGCGTCCGAGAGCGCCGCGATCTCATCTTCAAACGCGTTGACTGCGCGGGCAGTCCGCCGAAGCCGCGCGACCTCTCGCTCGTTGCCGTCGATAATTCCCTTGAGAAACGCCATGGGGTCTTAGGGCACGATACCCAATCCGGTGACGGCGCCCGGCGACTTGTAAGTGGACATCGGCGCGACGTTGCCGTTTGCGCCGGCCGCGAAGATCAAGATGATACCCGCGCCGCCCGTCGTCTCGTCCGCGACGTAGATGACGCCCGCCGCGTTGACCTTCAGATCGGTCGGCGCGTTGAGCATCGTACTGCAGCCGTGGATATCCCGGATGGGCTTCTTATATTGCAGGCCCTTATGATACGCGGGGAACACCAGGATCGCCGGGCCGAGGCGCGAGCTGCAGCCGGCCTTCGGCCTGCCCTGATCGGCGACGTAGATGATCCCGCTCGTGTCGAGCGCGATGCCGACCGGCGTGATGATGCCGTTGGCGTGCGTGATCGCAAAGCGCGGGAAGATGTTGACCGGCGTCGGCGTGGGCGACGGCGTCGGCGTCGGGCTGGGTGAAGTGCTCGGCGTCGGCGTTGGGCTCGGCGTCGGCGTCGGGCTCGTCGTCGGCGTTGGCTTCGGAGTGGGCGTGGGCGTGGGCAGGACGAAGCTCTCGACGTTGGCGCCCTGAATGTTGGTTACGTAGAGGGCGCCCGTCGGGTCGAGCGCGACGCCGCCGGGCAGGTTTAGATTCGGCCGGGGGCCGGCGAGCAACTGATACGGCGCGGTGGACCCGGTGCGGAAGAGAAACACGCGGCTCGGATACGTAACGGTCGGATCGTTGTCGGCGATCACCATGATGTTCGGCGCCGGGCTCGACGAGCCGGATGCGTCAGGCTTCGGCATCTTCGGCGTGATCGCGATGCCGCGCGGATGGCCGTCGAGCCCGCTGGTCACGAGCGGAATGACGTTACCCGTCGCGAGCGCCTCGAACTCGATCAGCAGCGCCCTGTTCGTGCTCGAGTTATAATTCGTCACCCAGAGGTTCGAGCGATGATCGAAGGCGAGGTATTGGGGGCCGTCGAGCGTGGTGCTACCGCCGCCGATCTGGAACGACGGACCGCTGCCGGTCTTCGCGCCGTTCGAGTAAATGCTGATCGCGTTCTGATTGGTGTTGGACGCATAGAGCGTCTTCGACGGAAAGTTCGGACCCACGTTGACCCCGGTCGTGTTGCCGAGGTTGCTGCAGGCCATGATCCCCGCCGCCAACACGAGTGCGAAAAACCCTATGGTCAGCTTAGGCAGCATCCATTTCCCCCAACGTCATCCGCTGCGGACCCCTTTCTCTTCCGATGACAAGTTCTGCGGTGGGTGCGCTTCCCCCAGCGGCCCCAGTTTCCTGGCCCCTTGGGTGGCGAGCAAGGAACCACCAGCAGGCGGCCGCGACCAGGACCAGCAGCACGACCGTCGCCAGCAGCCGGCGCACGCGGCGCCGTTTGAAGGCCGGCCGGCTCGACTCCGTGTCGATGATTTGGCGCGGCATCGTGCTTAAACCGCTCGCCGCAAGGGATGGTTGAGCTCGTCGGTCCCAACGAGCTTCAGCAGCTCTCCCACGGTGACGAACTTATACCCCGCCCGCTTGAAACGCTCGACCACGTAGGGCAGCGCCTCGATCGTCGCCAGCTTGCCGCTGTGCATGAGCACGATCTCCGGCGCGGTCGCGTAGGCCAGCAGATGACGCTGCAGCCGATCGACGGTGACCGTGCGCCAGTCGCCGCTGTCGTCGGTCCAAAGGACGACCGAATATCCGAGCGCCTGAGCGATCCGCAGCGTCCGCTCGGTGTAGCGCCCGTGCGGCGGGCGCATCAGCGTCCGAACGGCCGGATCGTGGCTGAGCGGCCACAACGCGTCGCGCCCGCCGAGGATCTCGCGGCGCACTTCGTCCGCGGATTCTTGATCGAGGTTCGGATGCGTGTAGGTATGATCGCCGATCTCGTTCCCGCCGGCCTCGATCCGGCGCGTAAGCTCGGGCCACTGCTGCGCGTCGGCGCCGATCAGAAAAAACGTCGCAGGCACCCCAAGATCGTGCAAGACGTCGAGCAGCATCGGCGTGTAAACGGGATAGGGCCCGTCGTCGAAGGTCAGCGCGATCAGGCGCGGGCGTCCCGAGCGGTTCTCGGTGGGAAGCTCGTGCATCACGCGGTAGAGCCGCGCGGCGATGCCGCTCGAAAACTCGAGGTGCACGTTGGTGTTGGGCGTGACCAGCGCGGGCGGCACTGCGCTCCGGTGCACGACGGCTCGCCACGCGCCGGCGATCAATGCGATGACCGCCGCGATGGCGATGATGCCCTTGGTCTGCGCCGACACGAGAGGCGGAGGTTACGAGTGATCCGGCAGCAAGTCGGCCGGCGATTTCGACGTGAGATCGCTGCCGACGATGACCGTGACGTCGCTGGTCTGCGTCGCCGTTGCGACCGGCGAGCTGGTCGGCGACCCATCCGGCACGACGACTGCCTTGCGCAGACTCTTCGGCAGGGCGCTGCGCACCTTGGCGCCGGCGAACGTGACGCTGGAGTGCTCGTGGATCTCCGTCGTTCCGTAGTCCGAACGGTCCGCATCGCCGACGTCGCCGATCGTGAAGCCGGCCTGCTTCAGCACGTCGGCGACTCGGCGGGCGGCGCCCGTGACGCCGCTGCCGTTTTTGATGTCGACGCGCAGCGTGTTCGGCGGAATCGCCGCGAGCGTCATCGCGTCGGGCGACGGCACCGGCGCCGGCAGGGCGGTCAGCATCGCGGCGACGAGGTGTGCGCGCGCGGCGGTGTCTGGGACGAGCGAGTCGCCGTAGCCCGGCAGATTCACGTCGTCGGTGTACGGGACCTGAGCGGCGACGATCGACGAATCCGGCGTGCCTTGGTAGTAGTTCGCGATCGCGAGCAGCTCCGAATCGGTGAAGTCGGTCTGCACGTACTTGCGGAAGACGCGGAGCATATCGCCGAGGTGCAGGAACGTGTTGACCTTATCGCCCTTGACCTTGGCGACCATGGCGTGCAGCACTTGTTGCTGGCGCTTGATCCGGCACGGATCGCTGCACCAGTCGTGGCGGAAGCGCATATACGCGACGGCACGCTCGCCGTTGAGGTGCTGCAGTCCTTCTTTTAGATGGATGTGCAGGTGGCCCCAGCTATCGTCGTAATCGAGCGTGTCGCCCGTGCAGTTCGTCTTGTATTGTAGGCAATTCGAAGACTTGACGTTGACGCTGACACCACCGATCGCGTCGACGAACTCCTTGGTCGCATCAATGCGCAGGACCACATAGCGATCGAAGCCGGGAATGCCCAGCCATTGCGAAATGACGCTCTTGGCTTCCTTGACGCCGCCGTCGGACTGCGCCTGGTTGATCTTCGCCTGCGTACCATTGGGCAGCGTAGCGATCATGTCGCGCGGGACGGAGAGCTCGTAGATTCGCTTGTTGGCGAAGTCGAGATTGACCGCCCAGATCACGTCGCTGCGCGAGTTGGTCGAGAACTCTTCGTCCTTATCGGTATAGTCGTAGTCGAGACCCTCGACGAGCACGATCAGATTGTTCTTCCCGAACACCTGTTGCGGGGAAGGAACGAAGATCTGAGTAATCGCCGTCACGGGATTCTTGTGCTCGAAGACCGCGTAGCCGGCCAGCGTCGAAACGAGGCCGATCGCGACGATTCCGGCGATGGTGAGGATGCGCCTAGTCAAACGGCGTCGCGCTCCCCGGGTATCGCTCTACCGTAGAAATCGAATGGGCCGTGTTCTTCGAGCCGCACGCGCGTGAACTCGCCCACGCTGGCCTGGCCGGTGAAGTAAATACCGCCATCAACGGCTGGCGCTTCCCCGTCCGACCGCCCAAACCATGCTCGGGATTTTCCCAGGTAGCTGCGGAAACCGTCGCGTTCGCGGAGCCGGCGCGACTCTTCGACCAGCACGCGCACCGTCGTGCCGCAGCGCTTGCTTCGAGCTCGCTCCGAGGCGAGCCGCTGCGCTTCGCGCAATCGGATCAAGCGCTGCCGGCGCCGCCGAGCGCCGACGCGGTCCGCGAATCGCGCCGCCGGCGTGCCTTCCTCCGCGCTGTATTCGAAGAATCCCACGCGATCGAGTTGCGCGCGGCCGATCCACTCCTCGAGGTAAGCGACGTGCTCGTCGGTCTCGCCGGGGAATCCGACGATGAACGTCGAGCGCATCGTGATGCCGGGAACGCGCGCGCGAAATTCGTCGATGAGCTCGAGGTAACGTTCCCCGTTGCTAGGCCGCAGCATGGCGCGGAGCACCTCCGGATGCGCGTGCTGCAGCGGCATGTCCATGTATTTGCAAACCTTGGGCAGGCGCGCGATGGCGTCGATGAGCTCGCGATCCACGGTGGCCGGATAGAGGTACAGGAGCCGAATCCACTCCAGGCCGTCGATCTCGTGCAGCCGCTCCAGCAGCCCGGCGAGACCGCCGCGGCGCATGCCGCGGTCGCGGCCCCACATCGACGTATCTTGAGCGATCAGCACGAGTTCCTTGGCACCGCCCGCGACCAGCGCACGCGCTTCCGCACAGATGGACTCCGCGCTGCGACTACGGAATTTTCCACGCAGCGCCGGGATGATGCAGAACGTGCACGGATGATCGCAGCCCTCGGCGATCTTCAGATAAGCCGTGGCACGCGGCGTCGTCACGAGGCGCGGTAGAAAGTCGTGTTCCGGCTCTGCCTCGAGCGCGAGCCGCACCGGCCGGCGGCCGGCCTCGACGTCGGCCAGCAGCTCGACGATCCCGGCATACGCTCCGGTGCCGACGACGCCGTCGATCTCCGGGATCAGGCTCTGGAGCTGCTCGCCGTAGCGCTGCGCGAGACATCCGGCCACGATCAGCTGCTGCCCCGCGCGCTTGCGCGACGCGTGCTCGAGGATCGTCTCGGTCGACTCCGCCTTCGCAGGATCGATGAAGGCACACGTGTTGATGACCACCGTATCGGCGCGATCGGAGTCAGCTTCGAGGCGCCACCCGGCACCGCCGAGCTTCGCGATCATCACCTCGGTGTCGACGAGATTCTTGGCGCAGCCCAGGCTTACGAATGCGACGCTCGGCATGCGTTACCGGTAGTTGACGAACTGCAGCGGCAGCTCGAACTCCATCGACCGCAGCGACGAGATGACCTTCTGCAAGTCGTCCTTGTTCTTGCCCGACACGCGGATCTGCTCGTCTTGGTACTGCGCGTTCACCTTGAGTTTCAACGACTTGATCCGCTCGATCAACGCTTTGCTCTGATCCTTGGGGATGCCGCTGCGCAGCGTCACGATCCGGCGCACGGTGCCGCCGGCGGCCGGCTCGATCTCACTGAAGTCGAACGCCTTGATGTCGATGCCGCGACGTACCGCCTTGCCCTGGAGGACGTCGACGACGTTTTTCATCTTCAGCTCGTCATCGGAGATCAGCGTGATCTTCTTGCCGTCGAAATCGATGCTCGTCTTCGAATGCTTGAAGTCGAAGCGGTTCTCGATTTCCTTGCGCGTCTGATTGAGCGCGTTGTCGAGTTCCTGCCCATCGACGCGCGAGACCACGTCGAACGAAGATTCGCTCGCCAATCCTTACGATCTCCTTCTTAAAGTGTGAACGCGTGCTCCACGACGTCGCCCTGCTTTCCCAGCTTTCCGACGTCTTTGCCGTCGACGTAGACCTCCACGCCGCCGGCGTTTCCGATGCGTACTAGGGCGTTCTTCCCGTGGAATGTCTTCGACGTTCCTGCCGGAAACGTGCCCTCCATACTAACACTCCCGTCAACCGTGACGCGCAGCCAGGAGGGGGCGGAGAGCACCAGCGCGAGCGATTTGGCGCCGTCGACCGCGCCGGCCGGCGTGTTGGTCGCCGGCGGGGCGGTAGCCGCGGCGGCCGTCGGGCTCGCGGCCACGGGCGCCGCGCTGGCGACGGCGACCGCCGGCAGGCCGCTCCTGCGAGGCATCGTCAGCTCCGTGAACACGACGAAGGCGATCAGCAGCACGGCGACGGTACCCGCGCCCCAGAGCAGAGCCACCCCCGCCCACGAAGGCGCTGCGCCGCGCGCCTCCGGTTCGCGTGCCGCCGTGGTCGTCTGCGGCAGCGGCTGCGTGCTGTTGAACGCGGCGACGGCCTCCTCAGGATCCAGCCCGAGGAAGCGTGCGTACGTCCGGAGGAAGCCGCGCACGTAGACCGGCGCGCCGATCGTGTTCCAGTTCTCGTCCTCGATGGCGGCCAGATAGAGGGAGCGAATTCGGATCTGCTCGGCGACATCCGAAACCGACATGCCGCGCGCCTCGCGGGCCGCGCGAAACCGCTCACCCAGCGCTTCAGACGCTCCTGACATTTGGGCTTTGAGTTAGCTTCGCCCTAGTGTTATCCTGTTCGCGAAAGTCATATGGGAAAAGAGCGCGTCGTTGCGGCAATGAGCGGTGGAGTCGACTCCGCCGTCGCCGCCGGTCTCTTGCTCGAAAGCGGTTACGACGTCGTCGGGATCACGATGAAGATGTACACGCCGTCGCGGCCCGCGCACGCGAGGAGCTGCTGCGGCATCGACGACTTCGACGACGCCCGGCGCAGCGCTGCGGTGCTCGGAATTCCCCACTACGTAATGGACTTCGAGGAGGCGTTCCGGCGAAACGTCGTGGAGCGCTTCGTCAGCGACTACGCGAACGGCCGCACGCCCAACCCATGCGTGTCGTGCAACAACTTCGTCAAGCTCGGCACGCTCGCGCAATACGCGGACAGGCTCGGCGCGCGTTACGTCGCCACGGGACACTACGCGCGCGTCGAACGCCGCGACGACGGCCCACATCTCTTCCGCAGCGCGCACGCGAAGGATCAGGCATACGCGCTGGCGCAGCTGACGCCCGCGCAGCTCGCGCGCCTGGTGCTGCCGCTCGGCGAGCTCGACAAAGCAGCGACGCGCGCACACGCGTCGCGCATGGCGCTGCCCGTGCACGACAAGGCCGAATCGCAGGACGTCTGCTTCGTCGAGGGCGGCGACTATCGCGACGTGATCAAGCGCCTGCGTCCGGAGATCGACGCCGGCGGCGCGATCGTCGCGACGACCGGCGAGCCCCTGGGCGAGCACGCGGGCATCGCGTACTACACCGTCGGTCAGCGAACTCGGCTCCCCGCGAGCAGCGCCGGACCGCGCTACGTCACGCGCATCGACTCCGCGACGAACACGATCGTCGTCGGACGCGAAGACGAGCTGCTCGCCGACGAGCTCGAGGCGGATGCGCTGAACCTGATTCGACCCGAGCGTTTTGCTTCCGACGAAACGCCGGTGCGCGCGATGATCCGCTATCGCGCCGCGCCCGCTCCAGCCGTCGCCACCATCCTCGACGGCGACCGCGTGCGGCTGCGCTTCGAGCGTCCGCAGCGCGCGATTTCTCCCGGCCAGCTCGTCGCGCTGCTCGATCCGAGTACCGACGAAGTCCTCGGCGCCGCCACGATAAGCGCCCCCGCATGAGCGGTCAGGGCGTGAGACCGGTGTCATCCTCATCCGAGCCAGAGGGCGACGCTGGGAGAGCGTGCGGCGGCTCAGGCGGTGAGGCTGTGACGTCGAGCTCGTAACAGGCGCGGCCCGCGGCGTGGGGCCAATCGCGCGGCAGCCACCGGGCTCCCGGCGGATATTGCTGACCGCGGTCGGACGACTCGGCCGCGCCGAAGACGGCGCACAGCACGTAGTGCTTGCGATCTACGCGCCGATATCGATAGGCTTGTTTCGTAACGGGGTCTTTTAGCGTCATGCTCTCGGACAAGCGAGACGGAAGGTTGCCGTTTTGATACTTGTCATGGAGCAGTGAAGCGATACGTTGGAGATCGGTGACGCGCACCTCATCCAATGCTACGAGCCGCTCGTAACTCGGCGTTCCCAAGAAGGTAAACGCCGCTGCGACGCCCCCCAACACGATTGCGAAGGTCGCCGCTACGAACAGACGGTTGAAGCTCACTCCGCCGCGGCCGGCGGCTCCATCGTCCGAAGGTAATACACGAAGACGCCTCCGCCTATGACGAGCAAGACCAGTGAATCGAGGATGAAGCGCAGCGTCAGCTCCCCGCGGATCAGCGCTTCGATAACCCATGCGGCGTCGGTGAGCACGACGATCGCCGCCACGACCAGCGTGAGATACGTTAGCCACCGCCGTACTGGGGATTCGTAGAGATCGCTGCGCTTTCGGAGCTCGCGCGCGATCAGCGAGTGCACGTACACGAACGTGGGAAACGCGACGATGACGGTCGCAACTTGCCATGCGATGTCGTCGCGAAGCGACCCGTAAAGCACCGGCTGGGACGGATCGGGCAGCCAGTAGGCGATCAAACGATAGAATATCTGCCCCAGCGCCACAGTCCAGAAGCCTAGCGTGATGAAGTTGAGCAGGTAGAAAAAGGCATCGCGCGCGTTCTCCGCCGGCTGGTAGCGCTTCGGGAGCGGCGCTCCGAGCCGGTCGGCGTAGAACGCCGAATACGCTCGATAGATGCGGCGCTCGGGCCAGCCGTTCTGCCGTAACAACGCGACGACGAAGTCGTCGCTGATGTTCTGCTCCTTGGCGGAACGCAAAAACGCGAGCAGTTCTGTGTCCGTATCCTGCCGCGCGCTCATCTTGACTTTATGATAGCGACTGCAGGATCGGTTTACCTCCTCGAAACTCAAGGGGCGCCCGCGCCGTACATGCGTCGGTGAATGGAGCTTGGAAATGGCCCCTTGCCGGAGTCGCCGTTGCGATTGCCGTCACGTCGATCATGGACGCAACGGGTCTCTCGGCCTTCAGCTCGCTGCCGCTGCTTCCGTTGCTGGCGATCTTCTGGTATGGGCAGCGACTACCGGCACGCGAGGTCGGCTTCACGTGGGGCCGTTCCCCGGCGGCGCGGAGTTACGCGATTGCCGTGCTCTATCCGGTCGCCCTCATGGCTATCCTCGCGGGCATCGCGGCGCTCGCCGGGGCGCTGAACCCGGCCGCCGCGCCGCATCATAAGACCGGCGCGTGGCTCAGTCTGCTGATCCTGACTGTAACGACAATTCCCGTTGCGCTGGTCACCGAGGAGGGATTCTTCCGCGGCTGGCTCTGGGCATCGCTGCGCCGCGCGGGCTCGGCGCCGATAGTTGCGCTGGCCTTCACGAGCATTGCCTTCGCGCTGTGGCACTGGTCATCGGTCGTGCTGCCAACCGGATACAATCCGCCGCTCGCACAGGTTCCCACGTTCATGGTCAATGCGGCTTTGTTAGGAGCCACTTGGGGAATGCTGCGGCTGCATTCTGGCTCGCTAGTCGTAGCCAGCGTGAGTCACGGCGTCTGGAACGGGCTCGCGTACGCGCTCTTCGGTTTTGGAACCCACGTGGGCGCGCTGGGCATCGGCAACACCGCCATCTTCGGCCCGGAGGTAGGCGTCTTGGGCATGCTCCTCAATGCGATCGGCGTCTTTACGGTATGGCGAATCCTGGGATTCCCGAAACCTTGACATTGAGGAAGGCGCCTACGATGCGGCGGTGGCTAAGGCGAGGTCGTCGCGAAGGTTCCAGTAAGTGTCGCGGAGGACCGGTTTAAAGCCGGCCTTGAGGATGAGCTCTTCGAGGTCGCGGCGGGTCGCCTCGTTGGTGCTGCCGGCGTCGTGCACGACTTGCTCTTCGATGATCGTGCCGCCCATGTCGTCACAGCCGTAGAACAGCGCGAGCTGACCCATCTTCAGGCCCGGCGTGAGCCACGACGCCTGCAGGTGCGCGAAGTTGTCGAGATAGAGGCGCGAAATCGCGAGCACGCGTAGGTACTCGAGCCCGGTGGCCTCCTTGCCGCGCAGCGGCGTCTTGAACGGCACGTAATACCACGGGATGAAGGCGGTGAAGCCGCCCGTCTCGTCTTGGAGTTCGCGCAGCACGTGCAGATGCTCGATGCGTTCGGCCGAGGTCTCGATCGAGCCGAACATCATCGTCGCCGTCGTCGGCATGCCGAGCAGTTGCGCCTCGCGCATCACGCCCAGCCACTCGTGCGGCTGTACCTTGCGCGCCGAGATGCGCTTGCGCACGCGCTCCACCAGGATCTCCGCGCCTGCTCCGGGCAGCGACTTCATGCCGGCGGCCTTCAGGCGCGCGAGGACGTCGCGCGTAGAGATGCCCTCGATGTGCGCGATGCCGACGATCTCCGAGACGGACAGTGAGTGCAGGTCCACCTGCGGATATTCAGAGCGCACGCGTTCGAAGAGCCGCTCGAACCACTCGATGCCGAGGTCTGGATTCACGCCGCCCTGGATCATGATTTGCGTCGCGCCCTGGTCCACCGCGTACTTCACGCGATCCAGCACCTGATCGTGCGACATCGTGTAGCCTTCTTTGTGATGCTCCGGCCGGAAGAAGGCGCAGAACGTGCAGTGCACGTTGCACACGTTTGTGTAATTGATCGTCGTGTCGACCACATACGTCACGACGTCGGGCGAATGCAGCTGCATCCGCCGCGCGTGCGCCGCGGCACCGAGCTCGTGGATGTCGGCTTCATTGTAGAGGCGCAGCCCCTCGTCGAGCTCCAGCCGTCCGCCCCCGGCGGCGCGCTCGAGCAGGCTAGCCAGCGAGGGCACTGGCGGCCTCCCGCAGCGGCACCGGGACGTCGGCGATCGCGCCGATCTCGACGAGCTCGCGGCAGTACGCCGCCAGCCCGTTGCGCGCGGCGGCGTGGAACATGAAGTTGAGCTTCCCGAAGTAGCTCTCGTAGAATCCCGCGGGACGCGGAATCGTACGCTGCGCTAGCGCGACCACCTCGGGCGAGTGCGAGCGCGACCACGTGTAGGCGTCGGTCAGCGCGTGCATGCACGCGTGAAACGGCGTTGGATCGTTTTCGTACGCGTCGCGGCGCGCTGCCCACACCGCAAAGACCGTCTGGTGGCCGCTCCACTCGTGCCACAACCTTCCGAGGTCGTAGACCATCTCGGACGGGAACCGCCCGATCGCGTCGATCGCGGCGTCGCCGATCAGCAGCGTCGGGTCGCCCGCGGATGCTCGTGCGCGTGGATCGCTCTCGTCCACGTACTTCGGCCGGACGCGGTAGCGCTGCTCGAGTATGATGCGCAAGAGATATCGCCCGCTCGCCGACTCCTCGCTGACGTAGACCTTCGAGCCGCCCAACAGCGCCGGCGGCTTGCGCGACACGAGGACAACCGAAACGACCTCGTCACGCGCCCCGATGCACAGATCGGGCAGCAGCACGAGACGCTCGGGGTTCGCCGCCCACGCGAACGCGCTCACCGGCCCCATGTCCAGCTCGCCGCGCAGCAGCATGGAGTTCAAACGCGCCGGAACGTCGGCATGCAGCGTGCCCGGATACTCAATCGCCCCCGCGTCGAACGCAGCGTAGATCGGCAGGTCGTTGGTATACTCGATTCGGCCGCAGCGCAGCATCACGATGACACTGGCAGAGCGGGCGTCCAGTCATAGGCGAACTCTTCGTAGGTCGAGTTGCGGCGAACGGGCACGTAACCGGCCTCTTCGATCAGCCGGCGAAACTCGCGATCGTCGACGTACTGGCCCGATTGAGTGCCGGCCGAGTGATAGATCATCTCCTCGTCGGTCGAGCCGTGCGTCCCGTCCATGTCGTCGGCGCCGAACTGCAGCGCCACCTGACAGACCTTCAGGCCCTGGATCATCCAGTAGGCCTTGATGTGATCGAAGTTATGCAGCATCAGGCGCGCGACCGCGAACGTGCGGACGTCGTCGAGCCCGGTCGTCCAGCCGCAATACGAAAGCTCGTTGCCGTCGGGATGAAACGCCAGCGGAATGAACGCGTTGTAGCCCGGCGAACGTTCCTGCGATTCGCGCAGGCGAATCAAATGATCCACACGATCCTCGAGCGATTCGATGTGCCCGTACAACATCGTCGCATTGCTCGCGACGCCCTGGCGATGCAGCTCTTCGTGAATCTCCACCCAGTTCGCCGCCGACACTTTGTTCGGGCAGATCTTCGAGCGCGTCCCGTCGGCGAAGATCTCCGCCGCGCCGCCGTTGACGTTGTCGAGCCCGGCCTCCTTGAGCATGCCGATGATCGCCGGGAACGACAGACGGTGGCGCTTGGCCATGTACTCGAGCTCGGCCGCCGTGAAGAGCGATAGCTGTACGTGCGGAAGCGCCTGCTTGAAGCGGCGCATCAGCGGCAGCCAATAATCGAGGGAGAGCTGGCGCGGATCGTGCCCGCCGACGATGTGGATCTGATTGAAATTCGTTCCGGTCTCGACCGCCTTGGCGAAGACCTGGTCTGCCGTCATCCTAAAGACGCGCTGCGGTTCCTTGAACTCGTCGGCCGCGAACGAGCAGAACGTGCAGCCGGCGAAGCACACGTTCGTCGAGTTGATGTAACGATTGAGGACGTAGAAGACCTTCTTGCCGCTCTTACGCTCCTTCTGCTTGCGCGCGAGCCGCCCGAGCGTGTGCAGATCCCACGTGCGATAGAGCGCGAGGCCGTCGTCCATCGAAAGCGGCACGCCGGCATCGAGCTTGCGCTCGACCTCCACGAACATCGGGTCGGAAAACGGCATCCTGTGCCTATTCTGCCGACCGGTAGAGGCGCCCCGCAGCCTGCCTGGCCGAGATCGCGTGCGGAACGACCGAAAGCCCAGCCGAGACGAGGGCGACCGCGAGGAGCGCCCCGCCGACGAGGTCGGTGAGATAGTGCGCGCCGAGCGCAAGGCGCGCCCAGCAGATCGCGATCGCGAACAGCGCGAGCAGTGCGGCTCCCATCTTCCGCGTGGCGATCGGCAGCTCCGATATATATAGCATCAGCGCCCAAAGGCCGTAGAAACCCGTCGCGATCGCCGCGTGCGAGCTGGGATACGAGAACGCCGTCTCGTGCTTGACCACCCAATCGAGACGGCGTGGCCGCGCGAAGAGATGCTGGAAGAGATCTGCGCCGCGCCAGCATAGTAACAGCATCGCCACGCTGAAGACGATCCGCACCCGCCACTCCGGCGCGAGCCACGCGACGATCAGCAGAATCACGGCGATCGGCACCATGACCTGAACGTAGCACGACCACGTCAGCCACCATGCGATAAGTGTCGAATGCCCGACCAAAGAGTGCTCCCACGCGCTCAAGGCTGCGGGCTCCCCGAAGTGCACTACCTGCACTCCCAACACGGCGAAAAGCGCGGCCGCGACGATCATCACGATCATCGCGCGGATGGCGTATCCGAGATCGTAGCGCACGCGGTCAGCCGCTCGCGAAGAGGTCTTGCTGACCGCCCGGGTTCTTGCCGAGTCGCGGCGCCATCAGCTCGAGCTCCGGCAACCCGATCAGGATCTTGCGCGGCTTCGTCCCCTCGTGCTGGCCGACGACCTTGAAGTCCTCGAGCTGCTTCATCACGCGCACGGCACGCGGATGACCGATCGAAAACTGCGACTGCAGCGCGGCGGTCGATGCGTAACTCGTCTCGATGATGAACTTCGCAGCCTCGTAACACAGCGGATCGGCGTCACGGCGCGCGGATTCGTCGTCGCCGACCGGCACGACTTCCACGTCGAGCAGGTTGTCCGGACGCGCCTGCCGCGCCCAGAACTCCACAAGTCGACTGACCTCGGAGGACGTGATGAACGCGCCCTGCGCGCGGATCGGCTTCGGCGCGTCGATCGGAAGGTAGAGCATGTCGCCGCGCCCCAGCAGGCGCTCTGCGCCGTTCATGTCGAGGATGACGCGCGAGTCGGCCTGCGAGCTCACCGCGAAGGCGATGCGCGAGGGCACGTTCGCCTTGATCAGACCGGTGATAACGTCGACCGACGGACGCTGCGTCGCGACGACGAGATGGATGCCGGTCGCACGCGCGAGCTGCGCCAGTCGCATGATCGTCGTCTCGACCTTCGCGGGCGCGACCAGCATCAGGTCGGCCAGCTCGTCGATCACGATCACGACGTACGGCAGCCGCTCCTGCGGATACTTGGCGTTGTATTCCTCGATCTTTCGCACTCCTGCCTTGGCGAAGCGCTCGTAGCGCGACTCCATCTCCTTCGTCATTTCGAAGAGCGCGCCGGCGGCGAGCCGCGGATCGGCGATGACTTCCTTAATAAGGTGCGGGATGCCGTTGAACACGGCCAGCTCCACGCGCTTCGGATCGATCATCAGCATCTGCACCTGATCCGGCGTCGCGCTGACCAGCAGCGACGCGATGATCGTGTTGAGGCAGACCGACTTGCCCGCGCCGGTCGCGCCGGCGACCAGCACGTGCGGCATCTTACAGAGGTCGCCGAAGACGGGCCGGCCCGTGATGTCTTTGCCGAGGGCCATCCACAGCGGCGGCACCTGCCCCCGATTGGGCAGCGAGTCGAGAATCTCGCGAATCGCGACGACCGCGACCGTTTGATTCGGAACCTCGATTCCGACGGCTGACTTTCCGGGGATCGGCGCCTCGATGCGCACGCTCGTCGCGGCCAGCGCGAGCGCGAGATCGTCGGCGAGCGACGCAATCCGCGAGATCTTGACGCCCCGCTCCGGCTTCAGCTCGTAGCGCGTGATCGAGGGTCCGCGCTCGATGTGCACCACCTTCGCGCCGACGCCGAAGCTGCCCAGCGTGTCCTCGAGGATGTGCGTGCGATTGGAGTCGTCGACGATCTGACTCGGCGGCACGTCGAACAGCGCGAGGTCCGGAAGGCGGTAGGCGCCCTTTGACGTCGTCAGCGGCTTCGGCTCTGGGTAACGCGGCGGCTCGGGCGGCGCGCTCGGCCGCGGCGGCACGATCAGCTCGAGCTCGATTTCTTCCTCTACTTCGGGCTCGACCACCGGCTCGGCGACGCTCTGCTGCACCGGGAGCGCGAAGGCCTCGCGCAACCGCGGCAGGCGCGGGAGCGGCGGCGGCCGCAGACCTCCGAAGAACACGATGACGCGCCCGATGAGCTGCTTCATGCTCGCGTTGGTCAGCCACAGCGTCAACGAGAGCGCGGCGAGGCCGAGGAGAATCCAGGCCCCGGCGGGGCCGAAGAGCGCGCGCAACGCCCAAAAGATGTTCGAGCCAACCACGCCTCCGTGCGCTACGCCGCGCGCCCCGAACATCGCGTCGATGATGAGGAAGTACGCGAGCGCGCTGCTGCCGAGCCCGGCAATCATGCGCGGTACGTTGACTTCCAAGAAGACTATAGCGCCGAAGAGCGCAAACAGGGCCGGAAAGAGCGGCGTGGCCGACCCGAATAGCCGGCGCAGTCCGCCGGCGGTCCAGGTGCCGATGGCGCCCGCATGATGCGGAAACGCGAGGGCGATGCCGCAAAGGACGGCGAGTGCGATCGCGGTAATCCCAACGATCTCGAGGTTGAGCCTCGCCCTGGCATTCGCTCCGCGGCGCCTGCGCGATGCGGAGTCGTAGCGCGCTCGTGCCATGGGATCTATCTCTTCTTCGTCACGTTGGGAGTTCATTTTAGCCGTGCCGACGCTCATCGTCCTCGAAGGCGATCAGACCGGACAGGAGTTGCTGCTCGAAGCGCTGCGCGTGCTCGACCGGCGGATCATCGGCATCGAGCTCACGCTCATGCCCTTCGACCTTTCGCTGAAGAACCGTCGAGCGACGCGCAATCGCGTCGTGCTCGAAGCGGCCACAGCGATCAAGCAGCATCGCCTGGGGCTCAAGGCGGCGACGATCACGCCGGAGGGCCGCGACGACGTCGGCTCGCCGAACCGCATCATTCGCGAAGCGATGGACGCGTCGGTGATTGTCCGAACGGGCAGAAAGCTGCCGCGCGTGCTGCCCGTCGGCGGAATTCACGCGCCCATCTCCGTCGTGCGCATGGCGGTCGGTGACGCGTACGGCGCGCAGGAGTGGCGCGAGGGCGAGGGCGTCAGCGAGATCGCGCGCCGCACCGAGACGATCTCCCGGCGAGTCTGCCGCTACGTCGCCGAGTACGCGTTCCAGCACGCCGCGAAGACGGGCGCAACCGTGTTCGGCGGCCCCAAGTACACCGTCAGCCCCGTGTACGAGGGCATGCTCAAAGAGGAAATGGACGCCGCAGCATTGCGGCACCCCGGCGTGACGTACGACCCGCAGCTCATCGACGCGACCTACGCGCTGCTGCTATCGGCCGCGGGAGATGCGCCGCTTGTGATCCCGGCGCTCAATCGCGACGGCGATTGCCTTTCCGACCTCGTGATGCAGCTGTTCGGCTCGATCGCCGGGGCCGAGTCAGTCGTTCTCGCGTTCGATGAGAACCTGGCGCCGTCGGCGATCCTGGCGGAGGCCCCGCACGGTACGGCGCCGCGGCTCGAGGGCAAAAACGTCGCGAATCCGCTCGCGATGATCCTCGCGGTCGCCGCCGTTCTGTCCTACATTGACGACCCGCGCGCCGCGGCCGCGTCACGCGGGATCTATGACGCCGCGATGAGCACCGTCGCTGACGGAATCGCCACCGCCGACCTCGGCGGCCACGCCACGACGTCCGAATTCACCGACGCCGTCATCTCCCGGCTCTCGGTGTCATCCTGAGCGGAGGCGCGAAGCGCCGTATTTGTCATCCTGAGCGGAGGCGCGAAGCGCCGTATTTGTCATCCTGAGCGGAGGCGCGAAGCGCCGTATTTGTCATCCTGAGCGGAGGCGCGAAGCGCCGCAGTCGAAGGACGCAGTAGCCACGCAGTCCTGAGCGAGCGCAGCGAGACGAAGGACGGATAGTGTTCAAAGGCTGGCGCTTTGCCGTCCTTCGACTCGCTCCGCTCGCTCAGGACTACGACTGCTAACCCGCCCTTCGACTGCGCTCGGCTGCGCCTAGCT
>DATKHY010000006.1 GCA_035544215.1 Candidatus Binatia bacterium
TACGGCCATCTTCGGGCATCTCGGCAAGCAGAGCCAGCGTCTCGTGGTCGGGGCCTATCTGAAGGGCCAGCTCGACATCTACCGCTACACTCCGACCACGCTGACGTACTACTATAGCTTCAACAACGGCTTGGGCGGAGCTTCGCAAGACATCGAGGGTGCCGCCTACAGCCCGTCCTCGAAGAAGTAGCAGTGAACCAAACAACTCGATAGCGAGCATCCAAACGGGGTGGTTGGACTAGTGCCGGTCACCCTCTTTGCTTCTCGGCCATTGCATTGAAAGGAGCAACAATGCGCGCGTTCTCGGTTTCGTTCAGCATCGCCGTCGCCGCGGCGCTGCTCGCGAGTTGCGCGGGCGGTTCGATGAGCTCGTCGGTTCCGGGCGCGGATAGCGGTGCAGCCAAATACCAAGCGCTGCGTCACGCGGGCGCGGTCAGCATCATTCCGCGTTCGACGTTACCGAAAGTACGGAAGGGCCTTCGTGGGCGAAGGGCGCCCGCGGCGGCACTCAAAGGCATTTACGCCGCCGATTTTTATGCTAACACCATTTTAGGCTATCCGAAGAACAATGTCGCGAACGGCCCGCCGATCTGCTCTGAGAGCGGCCCCACGAATGTCAACGACTTGGCGACCGATACTATCGGCAACCTGATGGTCCCTGCCGCCTTCGCGGGGGTCTTCGTCTACACTGGTCCGCAGATGTGCGGGCGGCTCATGGCGACGATCACCGATACGTACGGTCAAGCTTCGGATGCCGCCGCGGTCAACGCCGCGACCGGACCCATCGTCGTCGGCAACATCCTCGGCCCGGGCTACGTGGTGACCTGCACCGTGGCCAGCCTGAGCTGCGCGCAGCTTACGCCGAGCTCGCAAGGCATCGGCGAAGTCGCTGGCGTTGGGATGGACAAGAACGGCAACTGCTGGGCCGACGCCTATAACGCGGCGTTCACCGCGGTGGTGCTGACGTACTGGGCAGGCTGCAGCGGCACCGGCGTTGCCGCCACCGGCTTTCAAAACACCGGCTACGGCGGCGTCGACGTGGACAACTACGGCGATATCATAACGTTCAACTGGCGCGGCACGGCCGGCTCGGACCTCTGGGTCTACTCGGGATGCAATCCGGCATGCACGTCGGTCAGCGACGACTCGTTCAGCAACGGCCCGGCGATCTTCGGGCATCTGGGGCGCCAGAGTCAGCGTCTCGTCGTCGGCAACTATCTTGCGATACAGGTCGACATCTACGCGTACACGCCGACCTCCCTGACCTATCTCTACAGCTTCAATAATGGGTTAGGCCAGAGCGGCGACATCGAAGGCGCAGCCTACAGCCCGTCGTCAAAGAAGTAAAAGCTAGTCGTCGCCGATCATCGATTGCGGCTTGCCGCGCCAACGCGGCACGCCGCGATCTTGCCGGATCCAGAACGAGTCGGGCTTCGAGCCCGCAAACTTCTTGAACTTGCGCGGCTTCTGGCCGTAATCGAACGCGTCGCCCGCCGGATCGGCTGCGCGCGCGTCCGCTGCGGCCAGCGGCGCGAGGCCGTAGTTGTCCTCGATGAACTTGAGCACGCTCGCGGTCTCGTACTGATGGTGCGTTACGTAGCCCTGTTTGGCGTAGGGCGAGATCATGAGCAGCGGCACGCGAAAGCCGAGGCCGTAGGTATCGGCGTGGACGGGCTTCACTGGGTCGAACAGGCCGCCCCAGTCGTCCCACATCACGAAGATCGCCGTCGAGTTCCAGAACTTACTCTGCCCCACCGCGTTCACGAGCGAGGCGATCCAGGCCGGTCCGCCGCTCGCGTCGAGCCCGGGGTGATCCGAGTTCTCGAACGTCGGCGTGATCCACGTGACGTTGGCGAACGTTCCGGCGGCGATGTCCTTAAGGAACTGCGAGGGCGGATTGATAACGTCCGACTTCCAGTCAGGCCCTCCGTAAACGCCTTTGTTGGCCTGATACGACGACCAGAGCCCGCCGTCGCCGTAGATCGAGCCAGTGTAGAAGCGCCACGTCACGCCGGCCGTGTCCGCCTCGCTGCCGATCGTAGGGATGTCGAAACACGTCGCGATGCTCGGGCCGTACGTCCGCTGCGCCGTCCACGTCGGGATCTTGTCCTGCTTTCCGCCTTCGCAGCCCCACGCGGTCGGCGGCAGGTCGGCGGCCTTGTCCGCATAGGCCGCGATCGCGAACTGATGCGAGATGAAGCTGCCGTCGAAGTTCGACGAGAACATCCGGTCGGCAAGCACGTACTGCTTCGCCATCTTCCAGTACGGGTCGATCTCCGTTTCAGGGACGTATGCGTACGCGAAATTTTGCGGGGCGCCGAAGCCGTGCAGCTCGTTGTTCCAACCGTCCATCTTGCAGTTGGTTCCCGGCAGCGTTCCCGTTCCGTCGCACGCGGCAAAGAACGCCGGCGAGAAGTGATCGATGTCCCACGCGGTGGAGAGGTCCGTCGCGTGCAGCACGATCTTGTTGCCCTTCGTGTCGAAGCCGTAGCTGCGCGTCTTCGCGCCCGGATATCCCATGAAGAGGTTGTTGAACGAGCGATTCTCTTGGATGATGAAGACGACGTGCTGAATCGGTGTCGTGCTCGCGCGCATCGCGTGCCGGACCGCGGGCGCGCCGGAGAGCGACCCGCCCGCGCCGCAACCGGCGAAGGCCAGCGCGAGTGCGGATAAAGCTGCGGTCCTAATAGCCACGCGCCACTAGTTGGGCGCACCGGGTCGCAAACCTCCGGTTCGTCGGGAGGAAGCGCCTCGCGCCGCGGCATAGGCTGCTGAGCTATGCCGAAACGTTCCGTTGCGCGCACCGTAGCCGTCGCGTTTGCGCTTGCTTTGCTCACCGCCTGCGGCGCGGGAACGCCGGCGGGGGTTTCGCCGTCGTTGTCGCAAGCAACAGCGCTGCGGGCGGCGCGGAGCGGCACCGGCGCCGGGAAGATCCAACACGTCGTCTTCATCGTCCAAGAGAACCGGAGTTTCGACAACCTCTTTCAAGGCTATCCCGGCGCGGACACGCAGTCGTGGGGCAAGAACTCGAAGGGCGACACGATTCAGCTGCGGCCTATGAGCCTCGCGCGCGCCTATGAGATCGATCACTCCGCGCACGCGATGTTCACCGCGTGCGACGGAACCGGCACCTTGCCGGGAACGAAATGCCGCATGGACTCCTTCGACAAGGAGCAGGCCTTCTTGGCGCCGCCCAACCCACAGTTCGTCTACGTTCCGCACAACCAGTCGAAGCCGTACTTCGACATGGCGCACGAGTGGGTGCTCGCCGATCGCATGTTCCAGTCGCAGCTCGACGAGAGCTTCGTCGCACATCAGTACGTCATCGCCGCGCAGGCACAGTCGAGCGTGGATTTGCCCGACGGTAAGTGGGGCTGCGAAGGGGGATCGTCGGACATCGTCCAGATGATCACCGACTCGCGCGTGTACGGCGGATGGCAGCAGGCGTGCTTCGACTATCAGACGCTCGGCGACGAGCTAGACGGCGCGAAGCTGACGTGGCGATTCTACACCAGCAAGTACACGAGCCCCAACGGCGGCGAGTGGTCGGGATATCAGGCCGTCAAGCACATCTTCGACGGGCCCGACTGGTCGAACGTCATCACGCCGCAGAAGAAGTTCCTCACGGACGTCGCCGCCGGCACGCTCGACAACTTCACGTGGATCACGCCGACGTGCAAGAACTCCGACCACATCGACTGCGGGAGCGCGACGGGTCCGTCGTGGGTGACGGCGCTCGTCAACGCCGTCGGCGAGAGCCAGTTCTGGGACAGCACCGCGATCTTCGTCATCTGGGACGACTGGGGCGGCCTGTACGACCACGTCCCGCCGCCGTACCGAGGCTACGACGGCGTGGGCTTCCGCGTACCGATGCTGGTGATCTCGCCGTACGCGCGCAAGAACTTCGTGTCGCACAAACAGTACGAGACCGCCAGCGTGTTGCGCTTCGCCGAGAACCTCTTCAACTTGGGGCAGCTCTCGCAAGCGGATGCGCGGGCGACGTCGCCCGCGCAGGATTGCTTCGATTTCACGAAGCCTCCGCGGGCGTTCGGGCCGATCAAGGCGCCGAAGGGAGCGCAGTATTTCTTGCATCAGGCGCCCGATTTTCGCATTCCCGATGAGCAGTAGCCGCATAGCCGCGCTCGCCGCGGCGTGCGTGCTGAGCGCGTGTTCCCTCGGCGGCACGGCGGTTCCGCTCGGCGAGGCGCAGATATTCGGGAGCCTGCGCGCGACCGGCGCGGGCAAGATTCGGCACGTCATCTACATCGTGCAGGAGAATCGCAGCTTCAACGACCTGTTCGAAGGCTATCCCGGCGCGTACACCGTCTCGAGCGGTAAGGATTCGCATGGCCGGACCGTCGTGCTACGCCCCTTGAGTCTCGCGTGGCGCTACGAGATCGACCATTCCGCCAAGGCGATGTTCGCCGACTGCAACGGAACCGGGAAGCTTCCCGGCACCAAGTGCCGGATGGACGGATTCGATCGCGAGCAGACCTACGGCGCGCCGAAGAGCATCAAGTATCCGACGTACGTCTACGCGCCGCACAAAGAGACCAAGCCGTACTTCGACATGGCGCACGAGTGGGTGCTCGCCGATCGCATGTTCCAGTCGCAGCTCGACGAGAGCTTCGTGGCGCACCAGTACATCATTGCCGCGCAGGCGCACTCCGCCGTCGACATCCCGTACGGTCCGTGGGGATGCGTGCCTGGGCCGAGCAACAGCGTCAATACGATCTTGCACGATCGCACGTACGGTCCGCCGGAATCGGCGTGCTTCGACTATCAGACGCTGGGCGACGAGCTCGACAAGGCGGGGCTGTCGTGGCGCTTCTATTCGAGCTGGTACGGCAACCGTTCCAGCGGCGACGGCGCGATTTGGTCGAGCTATCAGGCCGTGAAACATATCTACGAGGGGCCCGATTGGGCGAACATCGTCACCCCGCAGAGGCGATTCTTCAAAGACGTCGCCGCCGGGAAGCTCGCGAACTTCACGTGGATCACTCCGGTCTGCGACGACTCGGATCACACGAACTGCGGGGGCGGATACGGACCATCGTGGGTCGCGGCGCTCGTCAACGCGATCGGCAAGAGCAAGTTCTGGGACTCGACCGTGATCTTCGTGCAGTGGGATGACTGGGGCGGATTGTACGATCCGGTTGCGCCGCCGTACAAAGACTACGACGGCCTGGGCTTCCGGGTTCCGTTGATCGCGATCTCCGCGTACGCTAAGCGCGACTACGTGTCGCACGAGCAGTACGAGACGGCCAGCGTGCTGCGCTTTGCGGAGGATCTCTTCGGTTTGGGGCAGCTTGCGAGAGCGGACCGGCGCGCCACGTCGCCGGCCGCCGACTTTTTCGACTTTTCGCAGAAACCGCGCACGTTCGTGCCGATCAAGGCGCCGCGCGGGCGCGGCTTTTTCCTTGCGCAGCCCCGCGATTATCGCGCGCCCGACTACGAATAACGATGAGGCGGGCGCTTTGGCGCCCGCCTCATGAGCTATAAGCGCTCGCGAGTTAGAACGCGCCGATGCCCTTCGGGCTTCCCCAGCCGCCCGGACCGGAGTAGGTCTTGTCCTGATGCGTGCCCGCCGTGCAGAGGTAGCTTCCGCCGCACGACCCGTCGTTGCCGACGAGAATCGGGTGCAGGTCGCGGTTGCGGTGCCTACCGTTGAGCGACCAGAACTTCTTTCCCGCATCCTGCGAGCTCGCGTTGCCGGCGAGGCCGAAGATCGCGGCCGCCATCGGCGTCGCGGCGCTCGTGCCGCACACGCCGCCCCATCCGCCGTCATACTGATCGTAGACGGAGACGCCCGGGCTGCATCCGGCTTCCGCCGAGACGTCCGAGTCGGTGCGCGACGTGCAGCTCGGATCGTGCTGCCATGACGGCTTGGTTTCGCCCGTGGCGCAACCGCCGCCGGCGCCGTTCCAGATCGTTTCGGTGTACGTCGAGCCGCTCTTCGCCAGCTGCGTGCCGCCGACCGAGACGACGGTGTCGAGCGCTTCCGGCGCGCCGTTCTGCCCGTAGCCGGCGTCGCCCGACCCGGCCGTGTAGACCACGCCCGGCTGATCGAAGTCCGAATTGGTGACGCAGCTGATCGAGCCGTAGCAGATCCAGCTGTTGCTGACGATGTGCGCTCCGAGCGTCACGGCCTCTAACTCTGCCGTGTCGAGGTCGGTCGAGCTCGAGCTGTTCGCCTCAACGAGATAGATCGTGCAGAGCGGGCAGGTCGCTGAGACCATCTCGACGTCGAGTGCGATCTCAACCGACCAGCCGGTGTAGGTGGGATAGTTGCTCTGCTGTCCGCTCTGATTGTACTTCTTGAAGTTGGCCGTACCGAGTCCGAACGTGGTGCGATACGTCGAGAGGGACGTCGCCACGCTGGGATTGTCGCCCGCGTCGATGATCGCGACGATCTGGCCCGATCCCTTGGTGATCGGCAGCTTATAGCGCGTCTGGAGATCGATCGGCGCCCAGCCGCAGGTCGCGCCGGTGCATTCCGGCTGGATTCCGCGCTGGGTGAGAGCGAGGCAGGTAGGCCGGCCGGTCACCTGTGGGCAAACAGGTCGCGCCTGGCCCTTGGCGAGCCAGTCCGGCACGATGCCGTGCGCTTGAGTCAGCGCAGATTGACCGGTTGAGCCGGCGGCCGGCATAGAAGAGCCGCCCGAACTACAAGCGGCGATGGCGAGCGCCGCGATCAGCGGCGCCACAAGTTTTATGGTTCCGTTCACAAACTGCTCCTTATTCATCCGTGGGTTTGGGTAAAGGGCGTTGCCTTTGGCCGGCTTTCGAACCTGCCGCCCGCGTTGCTCCTGGTCATCGTCTCTAACGAAAAAAGAGGCGGGTGCATCGTGCACCCGCCTCGAGGTTTTAGGAAAGGCTTCGCCGCGCTTTAGTACGCGCCGATGCCCTTCGGCGTTCCCCAGCCCGTCGGACCGGCGTAGGTCTTGAACTGACCCGTGCCGTCCGTGCAGAGGTAGCTCCCGCCGCACGAGCCGTCGTTGCCGGTCTTGATGTCGTGGAGGTCGCGCCGGAGCTTCCGGGCTCTCAGGGTCCAGAACCCCTTACCGCTCTGGCGCGTGCTGGCGTTGCCGGCGAGGCCGAAGACGGCGGCATTAAGCGGCGAAGCCGCGCTGGTGCCGCAGACGCCGGTCCAGCCGCCCGACAGCGTGTCGTACTCCGCCACGCCCGGCGAGCAGCCGGCCTCGGAGGAGACGTCGGAGTCGGTGCGCGACGTGCAGCCCGGATCGTGCTGCCACGACGGCTTGGTTTCGCCGGTGGCGCAACCGCCGCCGGCGCCGTTCCAGGCCGATTCGGTGTAGGTCGATCCGCTCTTGGCGAGTTGCGTGCCGCCGACCGAGATGACCGAGTCGAGGGCTTCCGGCGCGCCGTTCTGTCCGTAGCCGGCGTCACCCGACGCGGCGAGATATGCAACGCCCGACGTATCGAAGTCCGAATTGTTGACGCAATTGATCGAGCCGTAGCAGATCCAGCTGTTGCTGATGATGTGCGCGCCCAGCTTCACGGCTTCGACCTCAGCCGTGTCGAGGTCGGTCGAGCTCGCGCTGTTCGCCTCGACGAGATAGATCGTGCAGAGCGGGCAGGCCGCCGAGACCATGTCGATGTCGAGATCGATCTCGAGGTGCCAGCCGGTGTACGTCGGATAGTTGCTCTGCTGTCCGTTTTGGTTGTACTTCTTGAAGCTGGCCGTTCCGAGGCCGAACTGCGTGCGATACTTCGCGAGGTCCGTCGCGGCGTCGGGATGATCGCCGGCGTCGACGATCGCCACGATCTGGCCGGATCCCTTGGTGATCGGCAGTTTGTAGACCGTTTCGAGATCCTTGGGCGTGAAGCCGCAGGTGCTCGAGGGACTGCACAGCGGTTGGGGTCCGTTCTTGATCAGCGCGAGGCAGGTCGGCTGTCCGACGACCTGCGGGCAAGCCGCGTGGGCTTCGTTCTTCGCAAGCCACTCCGGCATAACTCGGGCCTGCGTGAACACGGATTGACCGGGCACAGCCGAGGTGCTCGGAATGTTCGAGCCGCCCGAGCTACAGGCAGCGATGGCGAGCGCCGCAATCAGCGGCGCCATGAGTTTTATGGTTCCGTTCACAAGTGCTCCTTAGTAGTTGGTGGGATCTGGGTCCGGCTTCTGTTCACCCTGAGAGTTTCCTGACCTGCCACTAAAGTAAGAGGGCCGACCGTTTTCGGTCGACCCTCGTGGCCTACCAATTCTAGCGAGCGCTAGAACGCACCGATGCCGTTGGGTGAACCCCACCCGCCGGGGCCTGAGTAGGTCTTGTACTGTTTGGTCCCCGCGACGCAGAGGTAGCCGCCTGCGAGGCTCGGCGGGCAATGGATCACTCCGCCGAGCGTGATGTCGTGGAGGGTGTGCTTAAGCTTCCTGGCCGAGAGCGTCCAGAACGGCTTACCGCTCTGACGGCTGCTTGCGTTGCCCGCAAGGCCGTAGACGCCGCCCATCAGCGGCGAGGAGACGCTCGTGCCGCCGATGACGATCCAGCCGCCGTAGGCGGTATCGTATTCGGCGACGTTCGACGCAACCGCCGAGATGTCGTTGGCAGTGCGCTCGGTGCACTTCGGATCGTGCTGCCACGACGGCTTGGTCTCGACCGAGCAGCCGCCGCCGCTGAAGGGCCAGATCTGCTCCTTGTACGTCGAGCCTTGCTTCGAAAGCTCGGTTCCGCCGACGGAGACGACGGTGTCGTAGTCCATCGGGTCCTGCGTGCCGTAGCCGTTGTCGCCGGCGCTCGCGAGGTACGTTACGCCGGATGCGTTGAACGCGCTGCCCGACGAGCTTCCGCCGCCGCCGCCCCAGCTGTTGCTGATGACGTGCGCGCCGAGCTTGACGGCCTCTTTCTCGGCCGCGTAAAGATTGGTCGTCGTGTTGTCGTTGGCTTCGATCAGATAGATCGTGCAGAGCGGACACGACGCCGAGACCATCTCGATGTCGAGGTCTTCCTCGACGCCCCAGTTTTTATTGACCTGCGGGTAGTGACTCTGCTGGCCGCTCTGGTTGTATTTGGTAAAGCTGGCCGTTCCGAGCCCGAAGTTCGTGCGGTACTTCGCGAGATCGGATGCGGCGGTGGGATTGTCGAAGGCGTCGACGATCGCAACGATTTGGCCTGACCCCTTCGTGATCGGCAGCCGGTACGCCGTCTGGAAATCGACCGGCGCCAAGCCCGCCACGCCGGGTTGAACCTTGTTCATCGCCAGGACATCGCAGTTCATGTAGCCGGGGCGCGTGTCCGCGCAGATGCGACGATAGCCGGCCGCCTCGAGGGTCGAGTTCTGTAGCGCGCTGCCGGTCTGGCCGCCGGTCGCGGGAACGCTGGACGATAATCCGCCCGCGTTGCACGCCGCGAGGGCGACCGCTATGACGAGCGGCGCCGCCAGTTTGATAGTTCCGTTCACAATAGCTCCTTACTGTCTGTTCTTAAGTTTTCGGGGAAGGAGGCTTACCTTGCGAGTCGTCCGGCTACCTCCTCGCCTTACAAACGTAAGAAAGCGGGGCGGCGTTTTGGCGCCGCCCCGTCATCTCGAGCTCCGTTAACCTAGGTACTAGAAGGCGCCAATGCCGTTGGGCGTGCCCCAGCCGGCCGGTCCCGAGTAGGTCTTGTACTCGCCCGTCCCCGCCACGCACAGGTAGCTGCCGGACAGGCTCGGCGGGCAATTGACGACGCCGCCCGAGTTGATGTAGTGCAGATACCTTCTGCGGTTCTTGCTGGTGAGAGTCCAGAACGGTTTGCCGCCCTGGTGCGAGCTTGCGTTGCCGGCCAGGCCGAACACGCCGCCGAGCAGCGGCGACGAGACGCTGGTGCCGCCGATGACGATCCAGCCGCAGTATGGGAACGTGTCGTACTCGGCGACGTTCTCTGCCACCGCAGAGACGTCGTTACCGGTGCGCTCGCTGCATTTCGGATCGTGCTGCCACGAGGGCTTGGTCACGACCGAGCGGCCGGCGCCGCTGTCCGGCCAGACCTTTTCGGTGTACGTCGAGCCGACCTTGGAGAGCTGCGTGCCGCCCACCGACACGACCGTGTCGTAGTCGACGGGATCCTGCATGCCGTAACCGCCGTCGCCGGCGCTCGCGAGATACATCACGCCCTTCTTGGCGAAGTCGCCGTAGGACGCGCTTCCGCCGCCGCCGCCGTAACTGTTGCTGATGACGTGCGCGCCCATCTTCGCGGCCCGCGCGACGGCCGCATAGAGATCGTTGCCGTTGTTCGAGTTGGCCTCGAACAGCCAGATCGTGCAGAGCGGATTGGAGGCCGAGACCATGTCGACGTCGAGGTCGATCTCGACGCACCAGCCGAGATTGCTGCCCGCACACTTTGACGGGTAGTTCTTCTTTTGCCCCAACTGGTTGAACTTGCTGACCTTGGCCGCGCCGAGGCCGAAGTTCTTACGATAGACTTTGAGATCCGACGCGACGTTCGGGTTGTCGAACGCATCGACGATCGCGACGACCTGTCCCGCACCCTTTGTGATCGGCAGTTTGTAGGCCGCTTGGAAATCGGCCGGCGCGAGTCCGGGGACACCGGGCTCGGCGTTGGTCTTGAGCAGCACGTCGCAGTTCATGTAGCCGGGGCACGCGTCGGCGCACAGGCGTTTATAGCCGGTTGCTTCGAGGTGCGAGGACGGCAAGTGGCCGACGGATTGCGCGGCGGTGCCGGGCACGCCGAACGAGCCGCCGGCGTTGCACGCCGCGACTCCGAGCGCCACGAGAAGCGACGCCGCAAGTTTTGTGGGTCCGTTCACGAGAAGCTTCTTTTGCAAACGTTTCGCGAGGTCTGGGAAAGCGCTGGTTCCCGAAGGGAATCGGGCGGGCCTGGTGGCATTGCTGCGCGTATCGTGATGCGGCGAATCAGCATGCTCGCGGCCTGCGCGGCCGCGGCCGTGAGCCTCGGCTCGTGTTCGATCGGATCGCCGGTCGCACCGGCGTTGCTGCCGCGCGCGGACGACGTGCTCGGCGCACTCGGCGGCACCGGCGCCGGCAAGATCAAACACGTCGTCTGGATCGTGCAAGAGAACCGCAGCTTCGACGACATGTTCCAAGGCTATCCCGGTGCGGATACGCAATCGTGGGGCAAGACGTCCAAGGGACAGCGCATCAAACTCGCGCCGGTTAGTCTGGCGGCCCAGTACGAGATCGACCACTCGGCGCACGCAATGTTCGAAGCGTGCGATGGAACGGGCAAGCTGCCGGGGACGAAGTGCCGCATGGACTCTTTCGACAAGGAGCAGACGTACGGCGGTCCGCGCAACGGACAATACGTCTACGTGCCGCATAGCGAGACGAAGCCGCTGTTCGACATGGCGCACGAATGGGTGTTGGCCGACCGGATGTTCGCGTCGCAGCTGGACGAGAGCTTCGTCGCGCATCAATACATCATCGCGGCGCAGGCGCGTTCGAGCGTCAACGTTCCGGACTCGTTCTGGGGCTGCGAGGGATACCCGGGAGACGAGGTCGCGACGATCACGCACCAGCGGACGTACGGCGGGGCTCAGCAGCCATGCTTTAACTACAAGACGCTCGGCGACGAACTCGATGCCGCGGGGCTGCCGTGGCGCTTCTACACGAGCTCGTACCAGAAACCCGTGAGCGGCTTCTGGTCCGGCTATCAGGCGGTGCGACACATCTTCCACGGCCCAGACTGGCACAAAGACGTCATCATGCCGCAGAAGCGCTTCCTGAACGACGTCGCCGCCGGACGGCTCGCGAGCTTCACCTGGATCACGCCGCTCTGCCCGGACTCGGACCATCCCATCTGCGGCGGCGGCTACGGGCCGTCGTGGGTAACGTCGCTGGTCGACGCGATCGGCAAGAGCAAGTTCTGGAACAGCACCGCCATCTTCGTGCAGTGGGACGACTGGGGCGGCTTCTACGATCACGTTCCGCCGCCGTATCGCGGCTACGATGGCCTTGGATTCCGCGTTGGGCTGCTGGTGATCTCGCCGTACGCACGCAAAGACCGCGTCATACACACCCAGTATGAGACGGCGAGCGTCTTGCGCTTCGCCGAAGACCTCTTCGGCTTAGCTCAGCTGACCGACGCCGACCATCGTGCGACGTCGCCCGCCGCCGACTGCTTCGACTTCTCCGCACCGCCGCGCAAGTTCGTCCCGATCAACTCGCCCAAAGGACCGGACTTCTTTTTGACCCAGCCCAACGACGGCACGATCCCCGACGAACAGTAGTTTTCACCCCTTGTCATCCTGAGCGAAGCGAGCGCAGCGAGCGAAGTCGAAGGACGGGTTAGCCGCTGTCATCCTGAGCGAAGGCGCGCAGCGCCGAAGTCGAAGGACGGGTTAGCCGCGCAGTCCTGAGCGAGCGGAGCGAGCCGAAGGACGGTATGATGCGGTGACCCATAGTCAGTCGAGTCATCGCCGCGCAGAGTGGCGGGATGATGAAACTTTACTACTTCTACGTCCTACTGTGGAGATCGCTCGCTCTACACCGGAATTACAAAGGATCCGGAGGTTCGTGTGCCTCAACATCAGGAAGGCGGCCATCCGTGTTGCTACACGTTCACGCGTCGCCCGGTCAGCTGGTCCACTGTTTGGAACTCCACGGCGTTACCGACGCGATCGCTTTCGAGAAGGAGCTCAAGGGATGGTCGCGCGCCAAGAAGCTTGCATTCATCAGCTGGAACTTTTCGCTGGTGCACGAGCTTGCGAAGAGAACGCGAAAGTAAGACCTAAGTACCGTCCTTCGGCTCGCTCCGCTCGCTCAGGACTGCGCGGCTAACCCGTCCTTCGACTTCGGCGCGCCGCACCTTCGCTCAGGATGACACCGAGAGGTTACTCGGTGTCGACGGGGAGGCCCGATGGTTTCTGCTTGAGGAAAAACGATTCCGAATATTTCGATCTGATCTTGTGAAACAGACGCGGAGGCTGGCTGAAGTTGAAGGCATTGCCGATGCTAGCTGCGCGCACGTCCGGCGACGGCGGCAGCGTTCCGAGGCTCCAGTTGTCCTGGATGAACTTGAGGACGCTCGCCGTCTCGTACTGCGTGTGCTCGACGTGTGGTTGGACGTACGGTGAAACGATCAGCAACGGCAATCGGAATCCCAGCCCGCCCTGATTGTCTTGGAACGGCGGCTTGACGTGATCGTAGAAACCGCCCGGATCGTCCCACAGGATGACGATCGCAGAGGTGTCCCAGTACTTGCTCTGACCGATCGCATTTACGACCGATGCAACCCATGATGGCCCGTCATCCTTCGGAATGGGTTTCTTGCTGACGATCTTGTATTCAGCGGGATGGTCGGAGTTGAATGCGTCCGGAGTGACCCATGCCACGGATGGAAGTTTGCCGTTCTTGATGTCGTTGAAGATAAAGTTCGGGCTCCTCGTGACGTTCGTCTGCCATTCCGGTCCCTCGCGAACGGCCTTGATCGCGTCGAACGCGCTCCAGATGCCGCCGTTCTTTTTTGGGGCGGTCGTATAATATTTCCACGAGATTTTGCTGGCGTCGAGCTGGTCGCGAATCGTCTCGTACGTGAAGCACGGAAACGGCCCTACGGCCTGATAGTATTTGCCGCTTGTGGTTATCAGCGATGTGACCGTTCCTGGGGGCGAGTCCTCGCAGCCCCACGGCATGTTGAACGGATTGTCGATGATGCTGTTGTCGCCGTAATACGAGGGATCGTAGTTGACGACGGTCCCGCCGGCGATCAGGTCTTGGTGCCCGGTGAAACTCTCGCTGCCCTGCGTGTCGAACATGTTATCTGCCAGCACGTATTGCTTGGCAATGTCCCAGTACGGCTTAATGTCGTTGGGATCGACGTACTGGTACGCGTACGTGCACTCTGCCTGCGGCCCCTTACCGGTCGCACCGAACTTGACGAGATCAAACCCGTCCATGCTCCCGTTGTCGAGCTCCGTGAGGTAGCCGCCATAGTGGTGGTCTAGGTCGTTGTCGTGACCGAAGTTGTTCGGTGGGAAACCGTCACCGACCAAGTTGACCTTGGTGAGCTGCACGGTCGTGGGGTACGTGATGACCGGTTGGCCTTTTCTCGCGCACGATTGCTGGATCGGGGCCGGCATCGCTGCCGCCTGTCCGCTCGTCGCGCCGTTCGCGCCCGGATACCTCGCGAAAAGATTATCGAAGCTACGGTTCTCCTGGATCACGACGATCACGTGCTGGATCGGAGTGCTTCCGCTGTGGCCGCGCGCTCCAGGGATCAATGCGCCGCCCGCTCCGCGTGAAGATAAGCCTCCGCCACATGCTGCGACGGCTACGGCGGCGAACGCCAAGAGAGCGAACCAGCGGCTTGAAACGCGTGCCGGCACGGCTGGATTACTCCGTGTCGACGGGGAGACCAGACGGCCGTTGCTTGAGGAAGAACGACTCGGAGTGCGTCGACTGGATCTTGTGAAACGCGCGCGGCGGCTTGCTGAAGTCGAAGACGTTGCCGATGCTCGCGGCGCGGACGTCCGGCGTGGCGGGCAACGTTCCAAGGTTCCAGTTGTCCTGGATGAACTTCAAAACGCTCGCGGACTCATACTGGGTGTGTTCGACGTGCGCCTGAACGTAAGGCGAGACTATGAGCATCGGGATGCGGAAGCCGAGACCGCCCTGGTTGTCCAAGAACGGCGGCTTGACGTGGTCGTAGAAACCGCCCGGGTCGTCCCACAGGACTACGATGGCGGACGAGTTCCAGTACTTCTTGCTCGTGCCGATCGCGTTCACGACCGATGCGACCCATGAAGGGCCGTTATCGACCGGAACCAACTTTCTCCCCACGTGCATGTACTCGGCCGGATGATCGGAGTTGTAGGCGTCCGGCGTGATCCACGCGACGGAAGGCAGCTTGCCGTTCTTGATGTCGTTGAAGATGACGTTTGGGTTCGTCGTAACGTTCGTGTGCCACTCCGAGCCTTCCCTGACTTTTTTGATCGCGTCGAACGCGCTCCAGATGCCCGCGCCGCCCTTGTTCGACCCGACGGTGTAGTACTTCCACGAGATCTTGGCGGCGTCGAGCTGATCGCGGACAGTACCGTACTTGAGGCACGGAAACGGTCCGGCGCCCATGAGGTATTGGCCGCCGGTCGTTATGAGCGTCGTCACCGTACCCGGCGGCGCGTCGCAGCCCCACGGCATGTTGAAGGGATTGTCGATAATGCTGTTATCGCCGTATTTTGAAATCTTGTAGTTGACGGCCGTGCCGCCGGCGATCAGGTCTTGATGTCCGGTGAAGCTCGAGCTGCCCTGCGTGTCGAACATCTCGTCGGCCAGTACGTACTGGTTTGCGATGTCCCAGTACGGCTTGACGTCGTTGGGATCGACGTATTGATATGCATAAGTGCACTCGGCCTGCGGCCCGCTACCGTCGGCGCCGAAGAGCGCGAGGTCGTACCCATCCATGTTGCCGTTGTCGTATTCGGCGAGGAAGCCCCCGTAGATGTGATCGAGGTCGTTGTCCGCTCCGAAGTTGTTCTTGAATCCGGCTCCGACCAAGGACACCTTGGTGAGCTGCACAGTCGTGGGGTACGTGATGACCGGTTGGCCTTTTCTCGCACACGACTGCTGGATCGGCGTGGGCATCGGCGCCGCCTGACCGCTGGTCGCGCCGTTTGCGCCGGGATAGGTCGCGAAGAGGTTGTCGAAGCTGCGGTTTTCTTGGATCACGACGATCACGTGCCGGATCTTCGTGCTTCCGCTATGCCCGCGCACACCAGGAATCAATCCGCTGCCGGCTCCGCCTGAAGAAAAGCCCCCGCCGCACGCCGCGATGGCCGCGCCCGCGAAGAGCACGAGCGCCCACAACCGCGGGCTCACGAGACGGCCACCTTCTGCGCGATGGCGTCGACGTCGTAGCCGAACTTCGAGGCGACGCCGGACGTCGCCGAGACGATCGCGGACATCTGGGCCGCGTCGAACTTCGGCTTGTAGTAATCCGGGAACGAGAGCTTCTGTCCGTACGCCTCGCGCGTCGCGGCGAAGCTCTGCGGGTCGAGCTCGGCGTGAGCGATGATGCGGTCGATGGTCGGGAGCGAGTCGGCGCAGAGGTCCTCATAGCGCACGGTGCACACGCGCCGCGCCAGCTCGGGATCGCTCTCGAGCTGGCGCGCGACGAAGCCATAGACGTAGGCCCAGTAGCGCGCCCGCGACTCGGCGACATGCCCGGAATCGAAGAGCGCCCGGATTTCCTTGAGTTCCTCGGGATTCCCGACGTTGGCCATCACCTGGTGCGGGCCAAACTCGTGGTGTCCGGTGAGCTCGATGATCTCGATCTGGCGTGGGTCGCTCTGCTCGAGCTCGGCCCAGATGCGGTCCTGCTTGATCAGCGACGCGACGTGGTCCACCGGATTGCGGATGTAGAGGAGGAAGCGCGCGTCGGGGAAGAGCTTGCGCAGGTACTGCATGCGCACGACGCACATGATCGCCTTGCTCACGTAGCGCGTGCGCCCTCGCACCAGCGCGAGCTTGCGCAGATGTTCGTCGTAGAAGCGTTCGAACGAGCGGTTCGACGTGGTGCCGTCGAGCACGCTGTAGTTCGCCTCGTCGTGGATGTGGGGGAAGAAGTGCTCCCACAGGATCTCCTCGCCCATCTCGGCGCTGTCGCGCGTCACCTCGATCCGATCGCGATGGATGCGCGGAACCGGCTTGCGCATAGCGTCGACGGGGATGCGCGGGAAGACCTTGTTCCACACGTACGGCATGTAAGGCATCAGGAAGTCGGCGTACTTGTGCGTCACGACGTCCGGATGCTCGCTGAGCATCTGCAGCGTAATCGTCGTGCCGGCCCGCGGAAGGCCGCAGATATAGACCGGGCGATCCACCTTTGTCGCCGCGAGCCGTCCGCGCAGGAAGCCGGATTCGAGGTTACCCAGGCCGACGAAGAACGGCGCGCCGGCGTGTACGGTGCGGACGCTCCAATAGAACGGCGCAGGCACGGAGAACTTCTGCGGTGTCGATGTACTCATAGCTCCCGTCGATTGTGACGCTATAGTTTTTCGAAAAGGGCGCCGATCACGGTTAAACCCGGACCGAATGCCATGCTCAGGACCTTCGCTCCCCGAGGGATAGCCTGGGATTCCACGATCAGCTTCCAGATGTGCGGCGCCGTCGCGGAGGCCATGTTTCCGTTTTCGAACAAGACTTTCCGGCTCAGCTCGATCTGCGACTCCTCGATCCCGAGACGGCTGCGGATCTGGTTGAGGATCGCCGGTCCGCCCGGGTGAATCGCGAAGACCATCCCCGCCTTTTCGCGCTCGAAGTCGAGGCCGACCTGGCCGCAGATCGATTCGACGAAGTCCTTGATCGAGTCGCGGATCATGAACGGCACTCGCTTCGAGAGCGACATGTCGAACTGCAGGGGACCGGGCCGCAGCGTCATCTCGGGCAGCGAGTCCGGCAGAATGTACTCGTCGATCGCCAGAATGCGCAGCCCGCTCTTACCGCTCTTCGCGAACTCCGACTGCGGATATGCCGCGTACTTGATGAAACCGTCCGCGAACAGCGTGGACGTCACGAAGTTGTCGGGCTCGTCGCCGAGCAAATCGAAGTGCAGCGAGAGAAACTCGGTGTGAACGAGGTCGACGCGCCTCTTGCGCTTCGGCAGCGAGACGTGCGAGGAGCCAACGAGCCCTACGGCCGTGCGGATCGCCGGGAACGCGCCGTAACACCCCATGTGATACGAGTGCGTGACTCCGACGCCGAGCCAGCCGCGGCGCGACAGGAAACTCTGCACCGGGCTGGGCGAGAGATATCCCGAGCAGCTCACGTGGATGACGTCGTCGGGCGGAGGCGCGGCCTCGTCGCGATAGACCCGAGCGAACACGTCGTACGCGATCTCCTCGAAGAGGCTCATGCGCGCGTCGAGCGGCTCGCCGGTGCCGGTGCGCAGGTTTCCGAACCGCCGGATGGGCTCGTATTCGTTGTCGGGATCCGGCGTGACGAAGCGCGACGTCAACACGCTGACCTGCCTCTGCGCGATGTGCTCGGACGACGCGCCGTAGCGCGCCATGCGTTCCTGCAGCGTGTGCGCGATGCGGTCGCGCTCCGCAGCCGACGTCACGCCGCGCGACGCGCACTGCGCGAGCGTCATGAAGTGCGCCTGGATGACCTTCAGCTCGTCTTGCGCGCGCGGACTCGTAACGCCGATCGTTTCGAAATCGGACAGAACGACCGGAACGGCCGCGAGGCGCGGCCGTGCAGCGATCATCCCAGACACTTTCTCTAGCGTGCGCATATCGAACCAAGTCCGGCGTTCGCCAAACGCGGCGCCGTTCCATTCGAGCCGAGAGTGTTATGCGTTGTCGTTTTCAAGACCATCGGTAATCGTGGTTATTTTTACTCGTCATCCACCGGTAGATTCGAGGGCGACTGGTTAAGAAAATATACTTTAGAGTACTTTCCCGCAATGGGGACGTACTGCCGCGGTTGTTGCGTAAAGTCAAAAAAATCGTTAACGAAATCGGGGGAGGTTGCGTCGGTCGTGCCCAGGCGGGGCAGGTTCCAGTTGTCCTCGACGAAGCGCACGATGCTGCCGAGCTCGTAGCGGTTGTGCGATATGTAGCCGCGCTTCGCGAACGGCGAGACGACGATCATTGGAACCCGGAAGCCCAGCCCGCCGAAGCGGTGGCGTCCCGGCGGCGGAACGTGGTCGTACCAGCCGCCCCAGTCGTCCCACACGATGACGATCGCGGTGGTCTGCCACGCGGGGCTCTCGCCGATCGCGTTGACCACCTGCGCGATCCACGACGGCCCCGTGTCGCTGTTGTCCCCGGGGTGATCGGAGTTTTGGTAATCGGGGATCACCCACGACACGGCCGGAAGCGTGTTGCGTGAGATGTCGGTGAACACCTTGGTTTCAGGCGAGGCCTGATTCGTGTTCCACTCCGAGCCGTAGCGGACGGCTTTGATCGCGTCGAACGCATTCCAAAGATCTCCGCCGAAGCTTTGTCCCACGGTCGGCGCGTAGTAGCGCCACGACAGTTGTTTCGCATCGAGCACGTCGCGCAGCGTCGAATACGTGAGGCACGGGAACGGACCTTGGTCGTGATACTGCTGCCACTGGTTGTTGGCGGTGATCAGCGACGTCCTCGTGCCGGGCGGGGCGTCGCAGCCCCACGGCGCCGACGACGGGAAGTCGATGATGTTGTGCTGGCTATCGACCTCCGTTCCGCCGCGGATCAGATCTTGGTGGGCCGTGAAGCTGCCGCTGCCCTCGGTCTGGAACGTGTGGTCGGCGAGTACGTAGCGCTTGGCCAGGTCCCAATAAGGCTTGATCTGCGCGGGCTTGACGTATGCGTAGACGTACGTGCCGGGGATCTTGCCGATCGGTACGAGGTCGAAGTGGTTCATGCGCCCGTGGTTGTAGTCTTGCACCCAGGGCGCGTAACCGTTGTGGGGCGAGACCGGGCTCTCGAGATTGCTCTCGTGCAGCCGGAGCGTGCCGTTGTGCGTCTTGCCGACGGTCGTCCCGTCCGCTCCCGGAAAGGTCGCGAAGAGATTGTCGAACGTGCGGTTCTCCTGAATGAGGATGACTATGTGGGTGAAGTACTTCCCCTTCTTAGCCGGCGGCGGGGGCGAGAAGGGGGCGGGAGGGGTCGCGCCGCCGCCGCCGCCCCCACAGCTGCTGAGGACGACGGACAGCAGCGCGCTAATAAGAAGAACGGCTCGCATACTGGCCTTTAGTGTATCATCGGGCGCGGGCGCCATCCCTTCCCTGACGGGCGGTCGCTAAAGTGCCGATCCGGCCCGCGACTCCCGAGAGCATCACTCGGGCCGTGGCGCTCCTGCGCAGCGGCGGGGTCGTCGCGCTGCCTACCGAGACCGTCTACGGGCTCGGTGCGCTCGTCTGGGACGCCGCCGCGGTCGCGCGGATCTTCGAGATCAAGCGCCGCCCCGCGTTCGACCCGTTGATCGTCCACATCGGCGACCGCGAGGCGCTCGAGCGCGTCGCCGCCCGTGTGCCGAAGGCCGCTGAGACCCTAATCGGGCGCTTCTGGCCTGGGCCACTGACGATCGTGCTTCCGAAGCGGCCGCGCGTCCCAGCCCTGGTTACCGCGGGGCTCTCGACCGTGGCGGTCCGCATGCCGTCGCATCCGGTCGCGCGCGCGCTGCTGCGCGGCCTCGGCGAGCCGCTGGCGGCCCCCAGCGCCAACGCGTTCGGCGGGCTCAGCCCGACGCGCGCCGCCCACGTCGCGGAGGCGCTCGGGGCCAATGTCGACCTGATCCTCGACGGCGGCGCGACCCATTATGGCATTGAGTCTACGATCGTGGCGGTCGAGCCAGCGCCGGTGCTGCTGCGCCCCGGCGCGGTTGCGGCCGAGGAGATCGAGGCGACGATCGGGCCGCTCGCCCGGGGCGCGCCTCCGGGTCCGGCCTCGGCGCCCGGTCAACTGCCGGTCCACTACGCGCCGCGGACGCCGCTGCGCGTAGTGGACCCGGCCGAAGTCCCGCCGGCGGAGCGCGCCGCGGCCGGCGCGCTGGCATTTCACGAGCCGTTCGAAGGCTACGCGTCGGTCCGCGTGCTCTCGCGGCGCGGGGATCTGCGCGAGGCTGCGGCCGCCTTCTTCGAGGCGCTCCACGAGCTCGACGCGCTTGGGCTCGAGCGCATCGACGCGCAGCCGATGGAAGAGCGCGGGTTGGGCCTCGCGATGATGGACCGGCTGCGCCGCGCCGCGGCCGGTCACTAAAAACAAATCTGGGTCGCTATGCGTTCTGCGTATGGGGAACGAAAGAGAGGATCATGATGACGAGTCCCAAGCTTTTCGCGCGCGCCGCCGCGGCATCTGTGCTGGCCGCGATTCTGTGCGCGGGATCGACGCCCGCCGCTACCGCGCTGTCCTACCAGGTCGCCGCCGACGTCGGGGAGAGCTATCGTCTCCTTACGACGACGTACTACGACGCGGTCGATCCGCAGGTGCTGCTCGCGGCGGCGAGCGACGCGCTCGCGAGCGCCGCACGCAAGCACGGCGCGACGATAGCGCCGCCGTCGCTGCGCGTCGAGCCGGAGCGTGAAGCCACGCTGGACGCACTCGACGACGCCATCGTCGCGAGCGCGAAGGCCGCGCACGCGACGGCGAGCGATTTCGCCTATGCGACGATCGACGCGATGGCGAAGGCGACCAACGATCGCTACACGCAGTTCTTCACGCCGGCCGAGTTCAGGGCGTTTAACCAGGCCTTGGATCCGGAACGCATCGGCGGGATCGGCGTCATGATCGAACCAGATCCCCTATCGGGCTCCGTTCGCATCTCGTACGTGGTGCCGGCCACGCCGGCCGAACGCGCCGGTCTACACGTGGGCGACGTCATCACGACGGTGAACGGAACGCCGACGAAGGGTCTCAACGTCGAAGGCGTTAGCGGGCTGCTGCGCGGCAAGCCGGGGACGGTCGTCGCGGTCGCCCTGCAGCGCGACGGATCGCCGCTGGCGATGTCGATCATGCGCGACAACGTGCAGCCGCCGACGGTCGTCTACAAGATGCTGCCTGGTGACATCGGTTGGGTGTGGATCCTCGCGTTCGGCAAGGCGACGCCGAGCGAGTTCGATGCAGCGATCTCGCGTCTCAATTATCAAGGCGCGAAGGCACTCGTGCTCGACCTGCGCAACGACGGAGGCGGCTACGTGGACTCGGCGCTCGACATCAGCTCGCGCTTCATCGCGAATAAGGCACTGGTCACCGTGGAAGCGCGGGGACAGATGGCGCGCACGTACGACGCCGACGGCAGCCCCTCGATCAACTTGCCGGTCACCGTTCTCGTGAACCAGTACACGGCGTCGGCGTCGGAGATCACGGCCGCCGCGCTGCAGGACGACGGCATCGCGACGCTGGTGGGCTCCAAGACGTTCGGGAAGGGCGTGATGCAGACGCTGACGCAACTGCCCGACGGAGCGGCAATCAAGATCACGACCGCACACTATCTGACGCCGAACCGTCGCGACATCAACCTGCGCGGCATCGACCCCGACGTCCGCGTCGACGAGAACAAGGACGCGCGCTTCGGCGAGGCGGACAAGGACGCGCAGTTGCGCGTGGCGATCGACTTGCTGCAGAAGAAGATCGCGGCGCGAAACTAAGGGGCGATTAGCTCAGCTGGGAGAGCGCCTCCCTTACAAGGAGGAAGTCGGCGGTTCGAGCCCGTCATCGCCCATTTGTCATCCGGGCCGCAAAGGGAACGCAATACCCTGGTGATCGACCGCCCAAAACAGGTAGGCGGCCACCGCCGCAAGCGCCGCGAACCAGAGTGCGCTGACGATCAGGAACCTTTGGTCCACAACCGGAGCGATTCGCCCAAGGTTTCCTTACTCCGTGCTCGATGCGGGAATGCTACATCAGGCCGCGGTAGCGGCGCCGGCCTGCCCCTAGCGGATCCCGATGATTAAAATGTTCGAACTGTATCAGCCGGTGTGAGGGTCTGTGTGCGTGCGTACGATTGCCGCTACCTTCGGCCAAGCGTAGAGTGAGGTGGGCTGCTCTTAACACTACCATCTCGTAAGGCTCAGGAGGTGTCCCAATGCGTACGCACGAGGGACAAAAAGGTCAAGTCCTACCCCTCATCGCGCTTTGTCTGGCGGCGCTGATGGGTTTCGCCGGGATCGCGGTCGACGTCGGATACCTCGAGTACCGCCAACAGACGCAGCAAACGGCGACCGACGCGGCGGCGGCCGCCGGCGCGGAGGCGCTTCTGCGCGCGGGCTGCCCGAATCAGACCGCGGCGGCTAGCGCCGCGTACGCAAACGCGGCGAACAACGGTTACGCCAACGGCGGCAACAACACCGTGACGCCCAACAACCCGCCGCTGAGCGGGCCCTTCGCCAGCAACCCGTGCGCCGTTTCGGTGACGATCAACACGAAGATCAATGCGACGTTCTTCTCCAAGCTGTTCGGTTACACGAACGGCATGCCCGAATCGACGCTGGCGGTCGCGGAAGTATCGTCGACGGGTTCGGGCTGCATATTCCTGCTCAGTATGACCATTGTTCAAAACTTCAACGGCGCGAACATCAACGCATCGCAGTGCGGCCTACTCATCAACGACACAGCGAACTTCACCGGCGCGAAAATGAACGTATACAACGTCGGCTACGCCGGGCCGGCGCCCAACGAGGGCGGTGCGAGCTTTACTGAAGGCGTGCCGGCGCCGATGCTGCCCGTAGCGGATCCGTGCCCCGAAATCACAGGCTGCGCCTATCTCACCGCTAACCCGCCCTCGACGAGCAGCTGTCAAACTTTCGACGGCAACGGGTACAACGGCGCGATCAACCCGGGCTGCTACAACACACTCTCGTTGAGCGGTGCGACGGTTACCATGAACCCCGGAACGTATGTCCTCAACGGAAGCAGCAACTTCAACAACGCCAACATCACCGGCAACGGCATCACGATGTACGTGACTGCGAAAGGGCAGGCGCCCAACCTCAACAGCATCGCGGCCGCGACGATGACGCCGCCGACCACCGGAGGCGCGCAGGGCGTCTTGTACTATCAGGTGCCGAGCAACGCGAGCAACCCGAACTTTAACGGCGCGAGCGGCCACTACAGCGGTCTGATCTATGCGCCGGGCGCGACCGCCGCTAACGTCAACGGATCGCAGGGAACTTACTTAGTCTTGGTCCTTGGAGGCGCGAACCTCAACGGCGGCAACGCGCTCGACCTCGCGACTCCCCCGCCCGGGCAGTCGCTGATCAAACAAGCGGTCGTGGCGCAATAATGCCTAGACATTTACGCGTACGGCCGCGGCCGAGTGAGGTAACGCCGCTTGCGACGCGATATCATTTCGCTAGACTCGGTGTTGACCCGCAGGGCAACGCTGGGAATGATTTCCCAAAGATTTGCTTCCAGGAGGCACGACCCTGTGGTCAAATTTTCTGCACCTGCACGGTATTTGCTTGGCCAAGTTGGCGCGGTTGCCGCCGCTTGTATGATCAGCGGCTGTAGTTCGCCGCTGGCACGCCGGGGGCGTCGCAAATAAACAAATAACGTCTAACGTCTTCGTTCGTTAGACAAGAAGACACGGGGATCGGTGAAGTTCGATCCCCGTGTGCTTTTGCCGCGCATCACTTTGCTAGCTTCGAGCGAAGGAGCCGTGCGGGCGCTCATTAAAAGACTCCGAGCACTCGCCGCCCGACCTCGGAGGATACATGACAATCGCGCGGTTCCGCCGCTGTGCGCTGGCGCTTTATGCGACGTTGACCCTTGCCGGGTGCGGCGGAACGCCGATGCTCCCGCTGGGAACGGGAGCTCTTTCTCCGGTCGCGCGCAATGCGATGCCCGCTTGGATGGCACCTCAAGCCAAGAGCGGCGATCTGCTCTACCTCTCGAACATCGCGAGCGGCAGCGTCGACGTATTTTCCTATCCGCAGCTTCGTCAGGTTGGGAAGCTCACCGGCTTCGGTGCGCCGCGCAGCGAGTGCGTCGACCGCAAGGGCGACGTCTGGATCGCCGACGTTCAAGGCTATGACGTCATCGAGTATCCACACGGCGCCACGAAACCAATTGTCGCCCTGAGCACGCCCGGCGCTCCGCACGGCTGCTCCGTCAACCCCAAGTCGGGCGATCTCGCGGTGACGGGCGGCGTCGGCGGCGTCATCCTCGCCGTCTACCATCGTACCAAACACGGCATTTGGCTCGATCCGAAGGAGTACACCGACTCGTCGATTCGCAGCGTCGCCTTCTGCGGCTACGACGCGCAAGGCAATCTCTTCGTGGACGGCCTCGATAAGACGAAGGGGGGCACGTTCCGCTTGGCCGAGCTGCCGAACCACGCAACGGCCTTGGTAGATCTCTCGGTGAATCAGAGTATCGCCGGGGCTGGGCAGGTGCAGTGGGACGGATCGGCGCTCGCCGTCGGCGACACGGGCGTGACGCCGTCCGTCGTCTACCAATTCTCAGTGAGCGGCAGCATGGCGACGCGCATCGGCTCGACGTCGCTCGGCCAGTCGAAGAGCATTCGCCAGTTCTGGATCGACCGCGCGCGCGTGATTGGGCCGGACTTCGATGCGGACGTCGGCGTGTGGAATTACCCGGCCGGCGGCTCGCCGGTCAAGCGGATCGGCGCGGTGCGCGGCTACGGGTCCGCAATCAGCCTCGCGGCCGGCTCGAAGTGAAAGGGAGCCTCCCGATGCTCCGTCGCTTACTCGCCTTCGCAATCGCGTTCGCTTGGGTCGTCGGCTGCGGCGGACAGTCGAGCGCGCCAGTCAATCCACCCGGAATCGCGCCCGAAGGCGCGCGTGCCGGTGCGGGCATGGCTCCGGACAAGAACGTGAACGAGCTGCCGGAGCCTCCGGTGGTGCGATCGATCGACGGCGTCGCGAAGGTCTCGCTGATCGTCAACTTCAGCGGCGCGACCCACTTTCCGGAGTTCGTGTACAACGGCATGAACAACGTCGCGCCGACGATCCGGGTCGATCCCGGCGATGCGATCGTGCTCGACGTCACCAACGATCTACCGCCCGGTCCGGGCGACAAGTTCGATGTCAACATTCACTTTCACGGAATCGGCTCATCGCCGAACGCGCCGGGCGACGACGTGCTGGGAACGCTCGCGCGGTCCGGCCAGAAACTGCATTACGTAGTCCACATACCAAAGAACCAGGAGCCCGGGCTCTACTGGTATCACCCGCACGTGCACGGCGAGACGGCCTATCAAGTCGGATCGGGCGGAATGTCGGGAGCGATCATCGTCAACGGTCTGGAGCACCACCTGCCCGGATTGGCCAAGATGCGAGAGCGGGTCATCATCGTGCGTGCGATCGGCATCGGCACCCTAGCTCGCCGCGACGGGGACGAGACAATGGCGGATGGCGGCGACATGAGCGGCATGTCCGAGGAGCGCGTTCGACCTCAGGCGATCAACAGCGAGCCGTGCGGATCGGACCTGGGCCTTCTAACGACGCTGAACGGAGCCTATCACCCCGTCATCACCATCGCGCCGGGGGAGAAGCAGTTCTTCCGCGTGATTAATGCTACGGCGCACAAGACGCTCAAGCTCGACTACGGCGGCGAGATGGAACTCATCGCGATCGACGGCTTCGCACTGGACACATGGCCCGGCAATCCGCCGACCAAGTTGGTGAAGACGATCGTCATGCCGCCGGCCGCGCGTGCGGAGTTCGTCGTCACCGGTCGCCCCAGCGGCTTCGGGACGTTCCAGACGCTCTGCTTCGACTCGGGCCTTACCGGAGATCACGATCCGCAGCTCGCATTGGCGCGGCTGCGCTGGCCAGGCAGGCCGGATTACCGGCCGGCATTCGTCGGCAGGCTGACTGTCGGCGCACCCCTGCCGCAAAACGTCTACACCACCAAGCTCCCGCCGATTGCGGCCAAGCGCACTGCCATCTTCACCGAGGGTCCGACGCACTTCTTCATCAACGGCAGGATGTTCACGATGAGCGAGCCGCCGCTGTTCGTCGTGCACGTCGGGACTGTCGAGGAATGGCACATCGTCAACAAGACGCGAGAAGTGCACGACTTCCACATCCATCAGATACACTTCTTGGTCAAGGAGATCAACGGCGTCAAGCTACTGCATCCCTATTGGGCCGATAGTCAGTTGATTCCGCATCGCCAAAAGGACGGCTCGCCTGGGACGCTCTTGTTGATCATGAACTTCCGCGATCCGGTCATCAAGGGTACGTTCGTTTTTCACTGCCACATCCTCGATCACGAAGACCTGGGGATGATGGCGAAGATGCAAGCGATTTAACGTGCGTGCCATGAGCTTGAAACGAACCGCGCGGTTTGCGGCCGTCGCGATACTCGCGGCGGGCTGCGCCGGGCCGGTGGCGCCGGTGCAGGAGCCTCCGGCGCGGGTTCGCCCCGCTTTCCGCTTTGATCCGACGGGTTCATGGATGGCGCCGGCGGCGAGCGCGCAAGACCTGATCTACGTTTCGGATACGAACGGCAAGGTCTGGGTTTTCTCCTATCCCGGCGAAAAGCAAGTCGGCCTGCTCCGGGGCTTCAAGTCGCCCGCGGGCGTGTGCTCCGACGCATCGACGGGAGACGTGTACGTCGTCGACACGACCAACTTAGACGTGTTCAAGTACAAACACGGCGGGACCAAACCGATCAAAACGCTGAGTGTCTTCGGCTATTTCCCGTTCGGCTGCGCGGTCGATCCGGCCACGCACGACGTTGCCGTAGCGAACGTTTCGGCCAATCCGAGCGGCCCCGGGAGCCTATCGATCTTCCGGCCCGGCGCCTTTTTCCCGAGCGATTACACGAATCCGGCATTCAACGCGTACTTTTTCTGCAGCTTTGACGGTCAAGGCAACGTCCTGCTCGACGGCGCCGATTCAGGCAGCTCTCACGCGCTGTTCGGTAAATGGCGCAAAGGGTCGACGGCGATTACGACGGTGACGCTCGACAAGACGATCGGGTATCCCGGCGGCGTCCAGTGGGACGGCGCGTACATGGCCGTTGCGGATACGATGAGCCGCAAACTCTATCGTTTCAAAATTGTCGGACCGCACGGCAGATCCGCCGGCTCCGTGCGCTTCAAAGTCGAGCGCAGCACGCTGCTGCATGGGTTTTGGGTCCAGGGGCAAACCATCGTGATGCCTTACGGGACGGTATCGCGCCTGGTGCGCATGGTCGGGCGTTGGCCCTACCCGGCCGGGGGCGCGCCGAGTAGATCCATCGGGATAGCGCACGCCGTGGAGCTGGTCGGCGTCACGGTCAGCCTCGCAAAAAAAAGCACGATCTACTAAGGAGCTTCACGATGCTACGGCGCGTTCTGATGATTACGATTTCGGTTGCGTTGCTCGCCGGATGCGGCGGCCAGTCCAGCGCTCCAATGGGTCAGATGATGCCGGGCGCCCCGCTGGCCGGCGCGCCGGTTGCCATCCTACAGCCGAATACGAATAAAGAGCTGCCGGAGCCGCCGGTCGTCAACTCGGTACATGGCGTCGCGAGAGTCTCGCTGATCGTCAACTTGAGCAGGCACACCGGTTTTCCGCAGTTTACGTACAAAGGCTTCAACGAAACCGCCCCTACGATCCGCGTGAACCCGGGCGACACGATCGCCATCGATGAGACCGACTACCTGCCGCCCAGCGCCGGCGACAAGTACGACATCAATATCCACTTTCACGGCATGGGCTCGACACCGCACGCCCCGGGCGACGACGTGCTGGGAACGCTGGCGCGCTCGGGCCAGAGCCTTCACTACGTCGTGCACATCCCCAAGAGTCAAGAGCCCGGGCTGTACTGGTATCATCCGCACGTGCACGGCGTGGTCAACTATCAGGTTGGCGAGGGCGGGATGTCCGGTGCGATCATCGTCAACGGCCTCGAGCGTCACTTCCCGCCCCTGGCGAAGATGAATCAGCGCGTGATCGTCGTCCGGGATACCGGCACTGGCGAACCGGCAGGAGGCTTCGATGCCATGGGCATGGAGCGCTTTGCGCCAAACGTCATCAACAACGAGCCGTGCGGCCCCGAGGTGGGGCTGATCACGATGATCAACGGCGTCTATCAGCCGTACATCACGATCGCGCCCGGCGAAAAGCAGTTCTGGCGCGTGATCAACGCGAGCGGTCATAAGACGCTCAAGCTCGCCGTCGACGGATCTCAACTCAAAGTGTACGCGATCGACGGCTTCGCCCTGGATACGCAACCTGGCACGAAGCCGTTCACCGAGCCCTACGCGATCATTCCGCCGGCTGCGCGCCTCGAGTTCGTCGTCACCGGTCCGCGAAACCCGTTGGCGAAGTTTCGCACGTTATGCTACGACACTGGGCCGGGCGGGGACCGCGATCCCGCACTCGTCCTCGCGCGGCTGAAGCAGCCGCGCCACGCGCCGAACGAGATGTCCGGGATGGGCCCAAACGCGCCGCCGGAACCGTTGCCGAGCAACGCTTATACGACGCCGCTTCCGCCGATTGCGGCCAAGCGCACCGTCACGTTCAGCGAAGGGAACAATCATTTCTTCATCGACGGCAGGATCTTTCAGATGCAAGAGCCGCCCGCGGTCGTCGTGCACGTCGGCACCGTCGAGGAGTGGCATATCGTGAACATCACCGAGGAGGTCCACGACTTTCACATTCACCAGATACACTTTCTCGTCAAGGAGATCGATGGCGTCAAGCTGGCGCATCCCTATTGGGCCGACACCCAGTTGATCCCGCATCGCGCTAACGGCAAGCCCGGAACGCTCACTCTCTTGATGGATTTTCGCGACCCGATCATTAAAGGGACCTTCGTCTTCCACTGCCACATCCTCGATCACGAAGATCGCGGCATGATGGCGAAGATCCAGGCTATTTAAGAGGGCGAGGTGGATACTGTGCGTTTCGTTCGTGCCGGCGTGATCGTTGCTGCACTTGCAACGGCTGCCGGCTGCGCCGGCTCACAAGTTCCCGGCGGAACTCAGGCGGAGATGCCGAGCGTGCCCGGCGTAAGCGTGCGTTCTCACGGGGGTTCCTGGACATCACCGGCCGCGCAAAGCGGAGACCTGCTCTACGTGTCGGACACCGCTGGCCGTGTCTACGTGTACTCCTATCCGGCCGGCGAACACGTAGGAACGCTAACCGGCTTCAAGGGGCCCGAGGGTCTGTGCTCCGATTCAGCCGGTAACGTCTACGTGATCGACACGCCCGCGGTCGCCGTGTTCAAATACGCGCACGGCGGCGCCAAGCCGGTCGCAAAGCTCCATGTCTTCGGATACTATCCCGAAGGCTGTTCGGTCGATCCCATTACCGGAGATCTCGCCGTTGCGGACTACGCCAGCAATCCGCAGCTCGGCCCGGGCGCCGTTACGATATTCAAAAACGGCAAGGGCATGGGGAAGAGTTACCAAGACTCCAGTTTCGGCGAATATTTCTTCTGCAGCTACGACGCGAAGGGCAACTTGTACGCTGACGGAACGAACGTGGGCACAACCCAAACAGAGCTTGGGGAGTTGCCGCACGGCAGCACGTCGTTTACGAACATCACGCTCGATAAGAATGTCGGACCCTATCCCTTGGCCGTGCAGTGGGACGGCAAATACGTGGCGCTGCAGACCTCGACCCGAGCGTTGTATCGCATTAAGGTGAGCGGGTCCACTGGAAACATCGTTCAGACGACACTGTTCGAGGGCGACCACAGCGACCTCGTGGCGCAGTTTTGGATCGCCGGCCGCACGATCGTCATCCCATATGGAAGCGGGCGCAGGGTCGTCAAGAAGGTCGGATTCTGGCCGTACCCCGACGGGGGTGTAGGCTCGAAGAGCATCCAGGCTCCGCATCTCACCGCCGAACTTTTCGGTACGACGCTCAGCGTCGCGCGGAAGTAGGCGCGCTGCGCGAACGCTCAGGGCGAGAGGCGGAACACCGTTCCGTAGCCTTGCTGACAATATTGATAACGGCACCACGAGCCGCCCATGTACGTAGTGCCATATAGCGTGCCGTTTAGGTAAGCCAAACCCGCAAACGGCATTGATCCGTCCGGCACTCCTTTAAAGCGATAAAGAACCTGCAGCCGGCCAGGGGCCGTCAGTGCATAAACAACGCCGTACCCGTAGCCACCACCCACCGTGGTACCGTAGAGCGCTCCGTTCACCGTGATCAACGAGCCTAACGGTTCGCTGCCGTTGCGTCCGTCAAAGCTTTGGAGGATGTGCTCTTCGCCGTGGATTGTGACCGAATAGAGCGCCCCGTGGCGACGCGTACCGCCTTGCTGCAACGTGCCGTAAAGAACTCCATGCACGGTTACGAGCCCAGTCGGAACTATAGCGTCGAGTCCCGTACAGTTAAAACTGTAGAGAACGCGCTCTCTTCCGGAAAGGGTGATCTCGAAAACCGTGCCCCAGTTGCATGTGCCCCCAGCCTGCGTCGTACCGTAGAGCCCGCCGTTCAGAAATACGAGATTTCCCGTCGGGAAGGCCCCGTCCGGCTTACCCGTGAACCGGTGGAGCACTCTTTCTTTTCCCGAAGAACTCATGGAATACACGGTGCCGCATCCACGCGGATCGATCGAGCATTTCATTCCGCCGGAACTGGTTGTGCCGTAAAGAGTGCCGTTGACATTGATGACGGACCCGTCGGGATGAGCACCGTCCGGAGCGCCAGTGAACCGGTACGCAACCCGTTCGGTCCCAGACGGGGTGATCGAAAAAATCGTACCGCATCCGCCGGGGTTCTTCTTGCAAGCGGTGCCGCCCAAACTCGTCGTCCCATAAAAGAGGGATTTCGCCGCTGTTAACTCGGCCAAAGGCTTGACGCCGTCAGGCAGCCCCCGGAAACGGTAAAGCACCCTCTCTTTACCCGTCGTCGAAATCACAAAGACCGTGCCGCAGAGACAGCGGGAGCCCCCGACGGAAGTCGTGCCGAAAAGCGATCCGTTGTACGCGATAAGCCGCGCTGCGGGCAGCTGACCATCAGGTTTGCCCTTGAAGCTGTAAAGGGAGCTATACCCGCCGAGCGGCTGGGTCAACGATGAAGAGGAAGAATACAAAGCAGGCGCTGCGCGAAACGGTTGCGATCCGCCACAACCCACGAGGATTGCTGCAGCGGCGGCGATGCAAAAGGCGTAGCGAGCCGGGGTTCTCATGGCCAGGACATTCGGCCCCGCCGGTTACGGTTCCACTCGATGCAGGCCGTCCTGTCCTGACGCCTAATAACGTCGCCTTCCCGACGCGATAGGTCTCAAGAATGCTGAATCTGCAAAACGTAACGGTCGAGCGCGAGGGCGACGTCGCGGTGATCTCGCTGAATCGTCCCGAGAAGCGCAACGCGCTCTCGTTGCAGATGATGCGCGAGCTCGACGGCGCGCTGGCCGAGGTCGGGCGCGAGCCGGAGACCCGAGTCGTGATCCTACGCGGCGAGGGCGCGGCGTTTAGCGCCGGCCACGACCTGCGCGAGCTCGTCGACCGCGACGTCGAGACCTATCAAACCATCTTCGAGGCCTGCGTCGCGCTGATGGCACGGATCGTAGCGATTCCGCAGCCAGTGATTGCCGAGGTCGCCAAGATCGCGACGGCTGCGGGATGCCAGCTTGTCGCGGCGTGCGACCTGGCCGTCGCGTCCACCGAGGCGACCTTCGCCACGCCGGGCGTGCGCATCGGCCTCTTCTGCAGCACGCCGATGGTCGCGCTCTCGCGCGCCATCGGGCGCAAGCGCGCGATGGAGATGCTGCTCACCGGAGATCCGATCGACGCGCCGACCGCTCTGGCGTGGGGCTTGGTCAACCGCGTCGTCGCGCTGGACCGGCTGCATGCGGAAGCGCTCGCGCTCGCGCGCAAGATCGCGGCCTCGAGCAAGACCGTCGTCGGCATCGGCAAGGCCGCGTTCTACAAGCAGATCGATCTCGATCAAGACAGCGCCTACGACTATACGAAAGACGTCATGATCTCCAATGCGCAGGAGCCGGACGCGCACGAAGGCATCACCGCATTTCTCGAAAGGCGCCGGCCGGAGTGGCGTTGAATGGCCGCCATCCGCGACGCTCGCGCTCGTGGGCAGCGAGCGACGCGCGCAACCCACAAGCGTCGCCCACACCCGGTATGCGTGGCCCGACAAAAAGGGACTCGCGCATACGCGACGGCAGGGGGGCTCGCCTACGGCGAGCCCTTCTGTGATACCCGGCACGCGCGCGGCAGAAAAATACCGCCGCTGAAGCGAACTACAGGCGACTCGTGACCTTCCTTACGCCGCGAACGCGCTATGCCGCCATCGTCTTGCTCGTTGCCCTGATCGCCGCGCTGGCCGTGGCGGTCTTCCGCGCGCGTGTCGAGTCGCACGCCAACCGCGTCGAGCTGGCAATGGATTTCACGGATTTCGACGCGCTCGCGCGCTCGTACGACTACAACCCGGCCGCCTTCCTGATCGGCTTGCGTCGTGCCGGTCTGACGTCGCTCGCGCTGACGGAAGAGCTCGGGAGCAACGTCGGCTACGACGGCAAGGCGTACGCGACCACCGGCGCCGCGCTGCTCAATCAGGCGCGCATCAGCCCAATCTCGGATCCGCTGCTCGCTAGCCTCGTCCGCGCGCACCGGCTCGACCGTGGGGCGATCTATCTGCTGGTCACGGACGCGTCCACGTATCACCGCTATCGCACGCAGCTGGCGCTGCACTTCATGCCCAAGAGCGTGCGGCTCCTGCGCGCGACGCGCCCGTGGCTGATCGAGGTGCACACGCAGATCGATTACTTCAACGCCATCGCGCTGGGCATCCCGACCGATCAGATCGAGCTGGCGCGCCGGCTCGGGCTGCTGGTCGTTCCGCGCTTTCAGAACGACGAGCGCTTTGCGTTTCCGCAGATCGACGGCCTGTTCCGCGACGTGCTGCGTTACGATCCCAAGGTCTCGACCGTCATCTTCTTCGGCCTCGCCAACCAAGTCGTCGGCTATCCCGATCACCTTGCGGACACCGCCGATGCGTTCAAGCGGCACGCCTTCAACCTCGGCTCGATCGAGACGTACGACCCGATCCAAGTGCAGAAGGGCAACGACACGCTCGCCAAGCTGATCCCGGGGCGGACCGTGCGGGTGCAGGCGATCGCCAAGACCGAGCTCGACAAGCTCAAGCTCGACGAGGTCGTGGCGCGCTACGTCCTCGGCGTGCGCGAGCGTAACGTCCGCGTCGTCTACCTACGCCCGTGGGGGCATCAAGACGGTAATCTCTCGATCGAGGCGACCAACGTAGAGATGGTTAAAGCCATCGCCGACCAGCTCAAGGCCGCGGGCTTCCGCCTCGGGCGCGCGACGCCGATCCCCTTCTACCACGGGAACAATCGCGCGCTGGTCGGCATCGCGGCGCTCGCGGTACCGTCGATCTTCGTCCTGCTGCTCGAGGCGTTCGGCTGGTACCGGCGCCGCCTCGCCGCCGCCGCGTACGGCCTCACGATCCTGCTCTATCTCGCCGGCGTACTCTCGCATCACGACGCTTTCGCGCGCTCCGTCATCGCGCTCGCCGGCGCGCTGCTGTTCGCGACCGCGGCGCTGCTCTCTCTCGTTCCCGCCTGGAACGAGACTCCGGCCCAGCGTACCGGCGCGCAGATCGTGCGCAGTTTGGGGTGGACGCTGCTCGCGACCGGCGTCGCGCTCCTCGGCGCGCTGGTCGTCGTCGGCATCATGAGCTTCCCGCTCGCAATGGAGGAGATCGAGCGTTTTCGCGGCGTGCGGCTCGTGCTCGGCCTGCCGCCGCTCATCGCGCTCGCGCTCTACCTCTTCGACAAGCGCTTCGGCTCCGGCGTCGAGCGTGCACGCGACGTCTTCCTCTCGCCCGTGCTGGCGTACCAGCTGCTCGCGGGGATCGTCATCGTCGCGGCAGGGGCGCTCATGCTCGTCCGCAGCGGCAACGACAGCGACGTCTCGCCGTCGTCGTTCGAGCTGGCGCTGCGCCATTCGCTCACCGCGGTGCTCAGCGTGCGCCCGCGTTTCAAGGAGTTCCTCATCGGCTTTCCGGCGATCATGTTGCTGCCGGCGCTTCTGCCGCGGCACCGCCGCGCGATCGGCTGGCTCCTCGCGCTCGCGATCGGCGTCGGCGTCGGCGACGTGATCGACACGTTCTCGCACTTGCACACGTCGCTCGAGGTCTCGATCCTCCGAGTGATCAACGGACTCGTGCTCGGAGCGATCATCGGCATCGTCGCGATCTGGGTCTACCGGCGCTTTCCATCGACCGCACCCTGATGGCGCGCGTGTTGCTGTCGGGCTATTACGGCTTCGGAAACCTCGGCGACGAGGCGCTGCTCGACGTATTCGTGACGCAGATGCGGCGCCGCTTTCCGTCCTCGCGGGTCGAGGTGCTGTCCGCCACGCCGAAGACGACGTCGGATGCGTATCGCGTCGAGGCGACGCCGCGCTGGGACTGGCGCGCCGTTCGTGCCGCGATCGCGCGCGCCGACGTCGTGCTTTCGGGCGCCGGGGGTCTCTTGCAAAACGGGACGAGCCTGCGCAGCCTGCTCTACTACGCCGCGATCCTGCGCGAGGCGATTCGCGCGCGCCGCAAGACGATGGTGTTCGCGCAATCAGTCGGACCGCTGGATTTCTGGGGGAGGCTGGTCGTGCGGCACTTCTGCAAAGGCCTCGACCGAGCGACGGTGCGCGACGAGCGCTCGCGCCGGCTGCTGCACGAGCTGGTCCCGCGCGCGCCTGTGGAGCTAACGGCTGATCCCGTCTTTCTGTACGACGCGCAGGACGATCGGAGCGACCTCGCGGCGGAAGGGCTCGGGCCCGAGAGCGGAGCCTACGCGGTGATCAGCGTGCGCAAGGCCTCGGGTTTCCGCGACGGCGCGGCGGTGTTGACGCGCGCGATCGACCGTCTCGCGCAGCGGCACGCGATTCGCAGCGCGTTCGTGCCGCTCGGCGGCGCCGCGGACGCCGCCGCCTCGACCGACGTCATCCGGGCGTGCGCCTCGAGCCCCGTGCTCTTGCCGGACTGCACGCTGGCCAAGGCGGCGTCGATCGTGCGCGGCGCGAGCGTCGTCATCGGAATGCGGCTGCACTCGCTCGTGCTCGCAGCTCGTTATGGCGTCCCGTTTCTGGCGATGGCGTACGATCCGAAGGTGTCCGCGCTCTGCAAAGAGCTCGAGTATCCGCTTCAGCCGCTGTGGACGGCCGGGCAGCCGCGGCTCGACGACGCCGCGGTCGACGCGCTGGTCGATCGGCTTGTCCAGGAGCGCGACGCGCTCTCCGCCCAGCTGCAGCGGCGGCGCGAAGCCGTGCAAACCGCCGCGGCGCGCAACTTCGACGTGCTCGGGGAACTGATGGGCGATGCCTGATACCGTGGACTATCGCTCGACGCTAAATCTTCCGAAGACCGGCTTTCCGATGAAGGCGGATCTGCCCGCACGCGAGCCGCAGCGCGTCGCGTGGTGGCGGGAGCAGCGCACCTACGAGCGGCGCCTGGAGCGCAACGCCCCGAACGGGCCGTGGATCCTTCACGACGGTCCACCGTACGCCAACGGCGATCTGCACATGGGACACTTCCTCAACATGGTGCTCAAGGACGTGTTCGTGAAGATCGCGCTGCTGGACGGCAAGTTTGCCAAGTTCGTGCCCGGCTGGGATATGCACGGACTTCCCATCGAGTTCGAGACGCTCAAGCACCTCGGGATCAAGGACTTCCACGCCATCGATCCGCTGGAGTTGCGCGCGCAGTGCAAGCAACGCGCGCTGTTCTGGCTCGATCGCCAGCGCGATCAGCGCGTGCGCATGGGAAACTTCGGCTTCTTCGACAGCCCCTACCGCACGATCGATCCCTCGTTCGAGGCGACCATCGTCAACGCGCTCGCGGACTTGGCCGAACGGCAGCAGATTTACAAGGGCCTGCGTTCGACCCTCTGGTGCGTCCACGACGAGACCGCGCTCGCGGAGGCCGAGATCGAGTACGAGCAGCGCGTCTCCCCGTCGATCTACGTGCGCTTCACCGCGGACGAAGAACAGGCGAAACGTATCCGCGACGTCATGCACGTTTCTGGAAGTAGCGCTCTGCCCGTCTCGTTTCTCATCTGGACGACGACGCCGTGGACGCTGCCGGCGAACGCCGCGATCGCGCTGCGGGCCGACGCGACGTACGTGCTCTATCGCGTGGGCGGCGAGGCGGTCATCGTCGCGGAGGCGCTCGCCGAGCGCGCGCTGGGCGAGCGCTACGCGGAGGCGACGCCGATCGGGCGCGCGCGCGGCGAGGACCTCGACGATCTGGCCGTGCGCCATCCCTTCATGGATCGCGATTCGGTCGTCGTGCTCGCCGGCTACGTCGATCTCGAGACGGGAACCGGCGTCGTGCACACTGCGCCGGGCCACGGCGCCGACGACTTCGACACAGGGATGAAATACGGGCTTCCGATCCTCAACCCGGTCGACGCGGCGGGATCCTTTACCGCGGAGGCCGGTCCGTACGCCGGCATGCACATCTTCGACGCGAACGCACGAATCATCGAGGATCTGCGAGCGAGCGGCGCGCTCTGGAGCGCGGGCGAGTACGAGCATTCGTATCCGCACTGCTGGCGCTGTCACAACCCGGTGATCTTCCGCGCGACGGCGCAGTGGTTTCTGGCGATGGACCAAAACTTGCTGCGGCAGCACGCCGTCGACGCCATTGCGGCGGTCGAGTACACGCCGGAGTGGGGGCGCACGCGCCAGGAACAGATGATCGAGACGCATCCGGAGTGGTGCCTCTCGCGCCAGCGTACGTGGGGGACGCCGATCCCGTCGCTAATCTGCGCCGAGTGCGGCGAGGCCGTGCTGGACCCGCGCGTCGCCCGCATCGCGGCGAAGCGCTTCGGCGAGGTCGGCGCGGATGCGTGGTGGAGCGATCCGGTCGAGCGGTATCTGCCGAGCGGCTTGGCCTGCCCGAACTGCGGCGGTGCGCGCTTCGAGAAAGAGAAGAACATCGTCGACATCTGGTTCGAATCCGGCGTGACGCACCTCGCCGTTCTCGGGCGCGACGGCATGCCGTGGCCCAGCGACCTCGTCCTAGAAGGCGGCGATCAGTTTCGCGGCTGGTTCCGCAGCTCGCTGATCACGGCCGTCGCGATCAAGGGGCGCGCCCCGTACCGGCGCGTCATGAAGAACGGCTGGGTGAACGACGAGCAGGGGCGACCGATGTCGAAGTCGCGCGGCACCGGCATCGACGCGCTGGACGCGATGGACCGCTGGGGTGCAGACGTGCTGCGGCTCTGGGCCGCGTCGGTCGAACCGATCGATGACGTGCGCTTCGGTCCGAACGTCGTCGACCAGGTCGGGCGTGTCTACCGCAACGTCCGCAACCGCCTACGCTTCATGCTCTCCAATCTCGACGGCCTCGAGGCGAGCAACGCCGTCGCGCGCGAGGCGATGGAGCCGCTCGATCGCCTTGCCTGCGCCGTGACCGACGCGTTCGTCGCGCGCACCAAGGCCGCGTACGACCGCTGCGAGATCCATGACGCCTATTTGCAGATCGTTGAGTTCGAGAGCTCGATGTCGGGACTCTATTTCGACGCGCTCAAGGATCCGCTGTACTCGCGTGCCGCGGGCGATCCACGGCGGCGCAGCGCGCAGTCCGCGCTGCTCTACGTGCTAACCCGATTCCTCACCGTGCTCGCTCCGGTGCTGTCGTTCACCGCCGAGGAGGCGTGGCAGTACCTGCCGGCGTTCGTGCGCGATGACGCCCTGAGCGTATTTGACAGCGCGTTCGGCGCCCACCGGCATCGCGAAGGCGCGCTCGACAGCGACCTCGCGCTTTGGCAACAGTTGCGAGCGCTGCGCAGCCGCGTCGCGGCCGTGGCGAGCCCACACGACTTCGAGGCCGCGCTGCGACTGACCGTGACCCCCGGCCTCTACAAGCGCCTAGTTGCGCTGGGCGACAGCCTGCGCGAGGCGCTGGTCGTGTCGCAACTCTCGCTGCACCAGGCCGAGCGCGCCGACGGCGACGGCGTGCTCTCATTCGAGCTGGTTCCGGCTGAGGGCGCGAAGTGCGCGCGCTGCTGGAAGTACCGCGAGCTTGGAATCGACCGAGAACATCCGTCGATCTGCGAGGATTGCGCGCGCGTCGTGCGGGAGCTGGAGCGCGACGGCTAGGCGCGGAAGCGCGCCCAATCACCGGCCGCGATCGCGTCGCGCGCCTCGCGCATGAGCGCGTTGACGAGATGCACGTTGTGGTATGAGAGCAGCCGCGGTCCGAGCATTTCTTTCGCCCGAAATAGGTGCGCCAGGTACGCCCGCGTGAAGTTCGCGCACGTCGAGCAGTCGCATCCTGGGTCGATGGGCGAGAAATCGCGGGTGAAGGCGGCGTTGAAGACGTTGAGCTCACCGCCGCGAGTCATCGCGCGGCCGTTGCGGCCGCAGCGGGTCGGATAGACGCAGTCGAACAGATCGTTGCCGCAGTCGATCGCTGCGACGAGGTCGCGCACCGTGCCGACGCCCATCAGATACCGCGGCTTTTCCGCGGGCAAGAGCGCCGCCGTGGAGCGAGCGGTCGCGTACATATCCTCGCGCGTCTCGCCGACCGATAGTCCTCCGATGGCGTAGCCGGGAAAGTCGAGCTCGACGAGCTCGCGCGCGCTCTGCTCCCGCAGTTCGGCGTCGAGGCCTCCCTGCACGATCGCGAAGCACTGCGTTTCAGGCGAACCCCAGGCCGAACGCGAGCGCCGCGCCCAGGCGCTCGTCAGGCGGACCGATTCGGCCAGCGCCTCGCGGGACGCGGGCAGCTTGACGCACACGTCGAGTACCATCGCGACGTCGCTCCCGATCGCCTCTTGGAATTCGACGACGCCCTCGGGCGTGAAGCGGTGCTCGCTGCCGTCGAGATGCGAGGCGAACGTCACGCCGTCATCGTCGAGCTTGCGCCGTCCCTCGAGGCTGAACACCTGAAAGCCCCCCGAGTCGGTGAGGATCGGACCGTCCCACGCCATGAAGCGGTGCAGGCCTCCGGCGGCCTCGATCGCCTCGCGACCCGGCCGCAGCCAGAGATGATACGTATTGGCGAGCACGATCTGCGTGTGGGCCTCGCGCAGCTCGGCGGGCGTCAATCCCTTTACCGTGGCCGCGGTGCCGACCGGCATGAAGCAGGGCGTGTCTACGACGGCATGCGCCAGCCGCAGCCGTCCTCGCCGCGCCTGACCATCCCGCGCGATCAGTTCAAACATTACACCGACACGAGTGCGCGAGCGAGTTCGTATGCAGGTGGAGGTGCAACCTCGAACTGCATCGGCTGACCCGTGCGCGGGTGCGCGAAGGCCACGCGCCATGCGTGCAGCGCCTGCCCCGGGAGCTCGAAGCGGTCCTCTCTGCGTCCGTAGACCGGATCGTTGAGGATCGGATGTCCGCTCGCCGCCATGTGCACGCGTATCTGATGCGTCCGGCCCGTCTCGAGACGAAAGATCAGCTCTGCGTGTTTGGCAAACGCCGCGCGCACCTCGTAGTGCGTGATCGCGGGTTTGCCCTCGGACGTGATCGCGAATCTCAGGCGATTGCGTGGATCGCGCCCGATCGCTCCTTCGATCATGCCGCGCGCGTGCTCCGGGACGCCGCGAACGATGCCGAGATACTCGCGCACTACTTGGCGCCGCTTCATGGCCGCGCGCAACGCCGCGAGACTGTGCGCGGTCTTCGCGACGACCAGCAGGCCCGACGTGTCGCGATCCAGGCGATGAATTAGCCCGGGGCGCAGCGCGTCGCCGGGCAGCTCGCTCTCGACGTGCGCGAGCAGCGCGTTGACGAGCGTGCCGTCAACCGCGCCGATGGCCGGATGCGTGACCATGCCCGCGGGCTTGTCGACGATGAGAATGTCGGCGTCTTCGTACACGAGATCGAGTGGAATCGCCTCCGGCGTCGCGATCAGCTCGCGAGCCTGCGGCACCTCGAACTCGACGACGTCGCCGGCCTCTAACGGACGGCTCGGCTTGGCCGGCGCCCCGTTGACCAGGATCTCGCCGCGGCGCGCGCTGCGCGCCACGAGCGTCCGCGAGGCGCCGGAGAGCGAGGCGATGACGACGTCGGTGCGCTTTCCGGCTTGATCAGCGGTGACGACGTGCAACAAGGCTGGAAAGCAGCAGCAAACCCACACCGACCGTGATGCACGAGTCGCCGAGGTTGAAGATGTTCGGCCAAATGCGATAGAAGTCGATGAAGTCGATGACGTAGCCGAAGTGCAGCCGATCGACGATGTTGCCGATCGCGCCCCCGACGATCATGCCGAACGCGACGCGCACCGTCCGCGACCGTGCGGCCGCGTCGCGAAAGCTGAACCAGAACAGCACGAGCACGACGATGGCCATGCCGATCAGGATCACGGCGTTGTTTCCGAACAGGCCGAACGCGCCGTGGATGTTGCGTTCGTACGTCCACCGCAAGAAATTCGGAATGACCGTGCGGCACGCCGGAAAGTCCGGGACGCAGTGCGTTGCGATCCAGCGCTTGGAAAGCTGGTCGGCCCACAGCACGACGATCGCGACGCCCGCGATGACGAAGGTGTTGATTACGCTAGAGGTTTGGTTGCGGGACAAACTGATAAAACCATCCTGCGACGTTGAGGAATGCATTGTTGACGAGAACGAGGCCGACGACGATCAAGAACGCGCCGGCGGCGAACTCGATCGCGGCGAGGGAGCGTTTGATCCGGTTGAGCCAGGGCAGCACGACGCCGATCGCACCGGCCGTCGCCAGAAACGGCAGCGCGAGCCCGAGGCAGTAGAAGGAGAGCAGCAGCCCCGCCTGACCGCTGTGCTGCTGCGACGCAATTGCCAAGATGCCGGCGAGGATCGGCCCGATGCACGGCGACCATCCGGCAGCGAAGGCCATGCCGACGAGCCCCGACGTCCAGAGGGTTGCGCGGCCGCGTACGACGTGCACGCGGGCGTCACGCATGAGCAGCGGGATGCGCAGCATGCCCATCATGTGGAGTCCGAGGATGACCACGACTACGCCGCCGATCTGCGCGATCAGGACGCGATTCTGGTCGAGCGCGCCTCCGATCGCACTGGCGCTCAGCCCAAGTGCGACAAAAATCACGCTGAAGCCGAGCACGAACGCGATCGCGTGCAGCATCGTCTGCGTGCGCGCCGGCGCCGTCGGCCGCGCCTTCAGATCCTCCAGGCTCTCACCGGTAAGCAGGGAGAGGTAGGCCGGCACGAGCGGGAGGACGCACGGCGACACGAAGGAAACGAGGCCCGCTAGGAAGGCGATGCCGGCGGTAATGTGTGTCGTCGCGCTCATCGGTTACGTCAGGTTAGGAATGCAGCACTGGTTCACCTATCCAAACATCGATCCCGTCGCGATTCATCTCGGGCCGCTGAAAGTCCATTGGTACGGCATCGCCTATCTGGTGGCTTTCGTCTGCGTCTATCTCTGGATGAGCCGCCCTGCCGGGCGGCTGCGGCTGGGCCTGACACGGGACCAGATCCAGGACTTCCTGTTCTACGCGCTGATCGGCGTGCTGGTCGGGGGCCGGACCTTCTTCGTGATCAACGACATCATCAGCATGCACGACGCGTCGTACTACTTCTCCAATCCGATCAACTTCATCGCGGTCTGGAACGGAGGCATGGCTTTCCACGGTGGGCTAATCGGCGTGGTCGTGGCGATGTGGCTCTTCGTCCGCAAACACCCCGGGCTGAAGTACGTGGTGGTCGGCGACGAGGTGGTGATGATGCTGCCCGTCGGCATCGCGCTGGTTCGGATCGTCAATTTCATCAACGACGAGTTGTGGGGCGACGTCTGCGTGCCGGACCATCCCTGGTGCATGATCTTTCCCACAGCACCGCTGGTCAACGGCGCGCAGGCCTATCGCTATCCGTCGCAGCTCATGGAAGGGATACTCGACATTCTGACGCTGCCGATACTGCTACTCGTCTATCGCCTCAAACCGAAAGACGGCGTCGTCGCGTGGACCTGGTTCACGCTCTACGGGATCACGCGCTCGATTGCCGAGATGTGGCGACAGACGGCGTTTAGCTGGATGGGCCTCACCGGCGGTCAGCTCTACGCGCTGCCGATGATCCTGCTCGGCGTGATCGGCATCGTCTATTGCGCGACGCGCGGCACGCGCACCGACGTGCGGGTGGCGGCTCGCCCGTCTCCCGGATGAGCGAGGGCGCCGCCGAACGCTATCATCGGCTGCGAGGTGAGATCGACCGGGAGCTGCGCGGGTGCGGACGCGATCCCGGCGGCGTCACGCTGGTGGGCGTCGGTAAGGGCCAGCCGGTCGAGGCGCTGACCGCGGTGATCGCGGCCGGCCTGAAGGACCTTGGCGAGAACTACCTGCAGGAGGCGCGCCGGACTTTTGCGGCGGTGCCGCCGGTGCGCAAGCATTTCGTCGGCCACGTACAGACCAACAAGGCGAGCGGAATCGCTGCGGCGTTCGACGTGGTGCAGAGCGTGGACCGGCCAGAGGCCGGCGTCGAGCTCGCCAAGGCGGCGCAGCGGCTGGGAAAGCGTCTGCCAGTGCTGCTACAGGTCAACGTCTCGCCGACTGAGCGCTTCGGTTGCGCGCCGGCCAACGCGCCGCGGCTGGCCGAGACGCTCCGCGGCCTGGCGTCGCTGAGGCTCGAGGGCGTGATGGCGATCGGGCCGCTTGACGCGGATCGCGCGGATATCGAGCGCGCTTTCGAGCTCGCCGCCAAGACGTTGGCCTCCGTAGGTGGAAGTACGCTTTCAATTGGCATGTCGGGCGATTGGCGTGAAGCTTTGCGGGCGGGCTCAACGATGCTGCGCATCGGCGAGGCGCTTTTCGGCCCACGACAGGTCAAGGGGAGGCAGGCATGAGCGTGTTCAGCAAGATCGGATCGTTCTTTTCGATCCGAGACGACGAGGAAGAGTTTTACGGCGACGAGGTCGCATCGGGACGAGTCGTCCCGCTTTCCAGCGCGGGACGCCGCGGCGGGACGCAAGTGAGCGTCTATTCGCCGCGCAGCTATCAGGACGTCGTCGAGATCGCCGACTCGTTGCGCAACCGGCAAGTCGTCATCGTGAACTTGCAGAACGCCGATCGAACGCTCTTGCAGCGGGTCGTGGACTTCACGTCCGGCGTGGCGTACACTATCGACGGCAAGATCCAGAAACTCGCGGAGTCGATCTATCTGGTCGTTCCCGCCGGGATCGTGGTCAACGCCGCGGGCCTGCGCGAGTCGATGATGGCCGACGGCACTTTCGATTTCATGGCAAATAGAACGTAGGACGGGGAGCGATGGAAAAGATTACACCGGTCGACATTCAGCACAAGAGCTTCAAGAAGGCGCTCCAAGGCTATGACCGTACGGACGTCGACCAGTTTCTCGACGAGATCATCGAGACGCTCGAGGACGAGGCGCAGCAGCGCGCCGCGCTCGAGGCGGAGATCGCAGACTTAAAGGAGCGCATCAGCCACTTCAAGGCGATGGAAGAATCGCTGCAAAACACGCTCGTGCTCGCGCAGCGGACCGCTGACGAGGTCAAGGCGTCTGCGCACAAGGAGGCCGACCTCATTCGCGAACAAGCTCGGCTGGCGGGCGAACGCGAGATCGCCGGCTACAACGATGCCATCGCCGAGGTGCGCCGCGAGCATCAGCGGACGGTCGAGGCAGCGGAGAAGGCGCGCGGCGAGCTGCGCAGCCTCATCATGACGCATCTGGCGCTGCTCGAGCGGGCCGAAGGCGCGGCCGGCAACGGCGAGCCGCAGAGCCCCTCCACCGTCGAGAGCAACGCGATCGAAGAGTCGCCGCCCAAGGCCGACACGACCCGCATCACGGTTTATTAATAGTGCGGGTTGCCGTGCTCCCCGGGGACGGCATCGGCCCCGAGGTCACGCACGCCGCAGCGACCGTCCTGAACCACGTGCGGCCCGACGTGCAGTGCGTCGAGGCCGCGGTGGGCGGGGCCGCGCTCGGGCGCGGCCTGCCGGCGCTACCGCCCGAGGCGCGCGAGCTCTGCGACTCGAGCGACGCGATTTTGTTCGGCAGCGTCGGGCTTCCTGAATACGAGGGCAAGCCGCTGCCGGAGCGGCCGGAGTACGCTTTGTTCTTGCTGCGGCGCGACTACGAGCTGTACGCGAACCTGCGTCCCGTCAAAGTGTTCCCGGGTTTGGAAGAAGCCTCGTCGCTGCGCGCGGAAATTGTGCGCGGTCTCGACCTGCTCGTGATCCGCGAGCTCACCGGCGGAATCTACTACGGCCGGCCCAAGGAGCAGCGCCGCGTCGACGGCGTCGACGAGGCGGTCGATACGATGATCTACCGCGCCCCGGAGATCGAACGGATCGCGCACGTCGCGTTTGCGTGTGCGCGCTCGCGCCGCAAGCACCTTACGTCCGTCGACAAGCAGAACATTCTCGAGACGTCGCGGCTCTGGCGGCGCGTCGTCAACGAGGTGGCGCGCGAGTATCCCGACGTCGCGGTCGAGCACCTGCTCGTCGACAACGCCGCGATGCAGTTGGTGCATCGGCCCGGCGCGTTCGACGTGATCCTCACGGAGAACATGTTCGGCGACATCTTGTCCGACGAGGCGGCGATCCTCACGGGATCGATCGGCACGCTTCCGAGCGCGAGCTTGGGCACGCGCCGGAACGAAGGCCGTCAGTTCGGCCTGTACGAGCCGATCGGCGGAACGGCGCCGGACATCGCAGGAAAAGATGTGGCGAACCCAACGGCGGCGATCCTCTCCGCCGCGATGCTGCTGCGCCATTCGCTCGGCGACGAACGGGCGGCGGAGCGCATCGAGCGCGCGGTCGAGCGGACCTACGCCGACGGCCTGCGCACGGCGGAGCTGGCGCGCGATGAGCCGGCGCTCTCGACGGGCGCTTTCGCCGCGGCCGTTATCACGCGGCTCTAGGCTTCGTCTCCCTCGATCACGTTGATCACCACTTTGCCGCTCGCGTGGCCTTCCTCGACGTACGCGACCGCCCGAGCCACGTCGTCTAGGGCATAGCGCCGGTCGACCACGGGCCTCAGTTTTCCGCTCTCCGTGAGGTCCCGGATCGCTTCGAGGTCGTCCTCGCGGAATCGCGCAGAGAGGGCGACGAACCTTCTACCGCGCGCGAGCGATGCGAGCACGGGCTTGATCATCAGCGCGAGCATGCCCAGCGAGGTGATCCGGCCGGGCGCGCCCACGGTCACGCACGTGCCGCCGGGCTTCAGCACGCGGCGATACGCCGATAGCGCGTGGTTTGCGACGCCGTCGAAGATCAAATCGTAGCGTGCCGAGTCTAGCGTGAAATCCTCGCGCGCATAATCTTTAACGCGATCGGCGCCGATCGATCCGACCATGTCGACGTTGCGCGTGCCGCATACGGCGGTGACCTCCGCGCCGTACGCCTTCGCGATCTGCACCGCGAACGTGCCGACGCCTCCCGAGGCGCCGTTGATTAGCACGCGGAGACCCGGCGCGATGCCGCCTTGTTTCAGCCCCTGCAGCGCGATGGAGGCGGCGAACGGAATACAGGCGGCGTGTTCGAACGTGACGTTACGCGGCTTGAGGGCGACTCTCGACGCCTTCGCGCAGGCGTACTCCGCGAAGGCTCCCAGACACGTGCCGAAAACGGCGTCGCCGCGCTTAAAGCGCGTGACGTTCTTGCCGATCGCCGCGACCTCGCCGGCCACGTCGCGACCCGGCCGTATCTTCGGCTTGCGCACACCGCACATCATCCGCAGAATAAAGGGGCTGCCGCGCATGACGCGCCAGTCGAACGCATTGACTGCGGCCGCGCGCACGCGGATCAGGACGCCGTCGTCGCCCGGGATCGGCAGTTCGACGTCGCGTACCTGCAGAACGTCGGGCCCACCATATCCCGTGTAGACGGCGGACTTCACACGCGGGTCATCTCGTCGGCGACGCGACGGCCGATGAAGTCGATGAAGTGCAGGTGCAGGAGCGCGTGCTCGTGCGGGTGCTCGGCGATCCAGGCGGAGCGCCAGCGCACCAGCGAGTCACGCTTGAGCGCGGCGACGGCGTCGTCGTCCATCCCGATGTACTCCTGCAAATCCACGCTGATGACGAGCGTGTCGTCGCGCCGCAGATCGAAGCCCATCACGACGTCGGGATAGCGGCGCTTCAGCTGCGCGAGGTCGTTCAGCTCCGCCTGATGCACGCGCTGCTCCGGCGTCGGCCCGCAGGCCGCGAGCAGCGCGGCCAGCGCGATTCCCACGAGGTAACGCACGTCGGTCACGGTGTGGAAACGATTCGGCTACGCCGTTCCGCTACCATGCGGGCATGGACGGAATTGCTTGGGCCGCCAGCGCCATGGTCGCGGCGCGGACGCGCCTAGAGATCGCTACGGAAAATCTCGCCAACGTTTCGACCGACGGTTTTCGCCGCTCGGCGGCGCACGGTTTTCTCACCGCGCTAGGCGTGAAGGTCGAGCGGCAGACGGGCGGCGACCGCGGCGCGCTGCGGCATACCGGGCGCGACCTCGACCTCGCGATCGTCGGCGACGGAGCATTTCGCGTGCGTGACGCCTCCGGCGGCGTGCGCGAGACGCGGGCCGGTGCATTCGTCCGGCAGAGCGACGGTACGCTACGCGACGGTCGGGGCGGCACCCTACTCGGCGCGCGTGCCGCGTTCCGCGGCTCCCGCTTCGATGCGCACGCTCTGGGGCTCCCGGCGTCAAGCCGCGTTGCGAGCGGGTACCTCGAAACATCCGGAGTCGACGCGATCGCCGAGATGATCGACGTACTCGCGGCGGAGCGCTCCTTCGAGAGCGCGCAGAAGGCTGTGACGGCGATCGACGCGTCACGGCAGAAATCTTCCGACGCCGCGCGCGTCAAGTAGCGGCGGCTATGGATCGCGCGCTCTTCGCAGCCGCCAGCGGCATGGCGGCGCAACAACGCAACCTCGATACGATCGCGGATAACCTTGCCAACGCCGAAGTCGTCGGGTTCAAGGGCTCGGCGCAGACCTTCGCCGAGTTGATCGCACCGGGCCAGGCCGGCATCGGCACCGTGGCGCTCGGCACGCGCGTGCTGTTCAATCAGGGCAAGCTCGCACGCAGCCCGGGTGCCTTCGACTTGGCCATCGACGGCCCCGGATTCTTCACGCTGTTGGACGACCACGGGCGCCGGCGCTACTCGCGCGACGGCGAGTTCTCACGCGGAGCCGACGGTTCACTGCACAACTCGCAGGGCTTGTCGCTGGCAGGAGTTCGAATTCCCGCCGACGCGGTCAGCGCGACGGTCGCCGCGGACGGAACGGTCGAGATCGCAGCTCCCGCAGGTAAGCGCACCGTCGGGCGCGTTCGCCTCGCGGAGTTTCCGGCGCCGGAGGCGCTGCGCGACGCCGGCGGCGGCGCGTTCGAGGCGACGACCGCTGCCGGTAGCCGGCGCGACGTCGTACCGGGCTCCGCCGACGGGCCGAAGCTGCGCTTTGGCATGCTCGAACAATCCAACGTCACGATCATCGACGCGATGATGCAGATCCTAACCGCGCAGCGCGCCTACGAGGCGAATGCCAAGGGCGTGCAGGCGGCGGATGAAATGCTGCGCATCGCGAACAACTTGCAACGTGGGTAGCGACGAAGACGATGCGATCGCGGAAAGACCGTGTAAAGCGTTTAGGATTGTAGCGTTCGTATTATGCGAAGCCGCTTTTTTGGCGTTGGCGATGCCGGCTCAGGCGCTGCCCGCGACCGGCGACTTTGCCGGCCCCGTTGACATTGGCGACCATCGTAAAATCTATCTCGAATGCAGCGGACAGGGATCGCCGACCCTCGTTCTCATCTCGGGCAAAGGCAATCGCGCCGACACCTGGAGCACGGCAGCGCCGGATGTACCCGGTCCAACCGTGTTCCCGACGGTAGCAAAGTTCACGAGGGTCTGCGCTTATGACCGGCCCGGAACCGTCGGCGCGCTGGCTTCCGAGCCCAGCCGAAGCGATCCGGTGCCGTTGCCCGTTACAACGGCCGCGGGTGCGGCGGATCTACAAGCCCTTTTGACCGCGGCCAAGGTGCCGGGCCCCTACGTCCTCGTCGGGCATTCGATGGGGGGTCTGATCGCCGGGCTCGTCGCCAGTGAGCACGGCGACGATGTCGCGGGCCTTGTCCTCGAGGATGCGCTCTCTGAAGACCTATACGGCGGCTTGACGGCCAATCAGCGAGCGGTGTTCGAGAAACTTAATGGCGCCCCCGAAAACTACGACAATGTGAAGAGCTTCGAGGAGATTCGGGCTGCCCCGCCGGTGCGGCCGATGCCTGTTGTCGTGCTCACTGCACGCCTGCCGCAGCTTTCGCCGGAGGTCATCGCTTCGGGACAGTTACCGCCCGAGGTGACGCCGGCGTTTGCCGATGCGCTCTGCGTGGCGCAGATGCAGACCCAAGACCATCTTGCTGCTCTCTTTCCTGGTGGCAGGCACATCATGGTCGCGAACAGCACGCACTACATCCACGTCGATCGGCCGCAGGTGGTAATCGACGCGATCCGCGATGTGGTCGACGCCGTGGGGGCGGGAAAGACAAGCCTGCGTATGTGAGGTTCGGGAATTCGTCCCCACCTCGAAGCCGATATCGCCCTGCACCGTGATCTCGTGCGGATCCAAACGTCAAGACGTGCCCCGGGGGGCTTCCACCGTTCTTTTTGCCGTAACGCCCGGATGGCGTCCCGGTAACATTGGAGTGATACCCTCCTGGCATGGATCGTATCCTTACCGTGCGTCCTTCCGTCAAAAACGGTAGCCGTCTGCTTTTCATATGCACCGCCAAGGGTGTGCAGGCGGCCGGCGAGATGCTGCGGATCGCCAACAACCTGCAGCGTGGATAGCGTAACGGCTCGCCACGCCGCGGAGCTATTCGAGGCGATGCTGCTCGCGCCCGTGCTGCGGCCCATGATCGCGGGCGCCGGCACGCTGGGCGACTACGAGCTCGACTCGCTGGCTCGCGAGATTGCAAGCCGCGACCAACGCTTCGCAGCGCTGCTCGCCGAGAGGCTGGAAAACGCGCCGTGAGCGACGCCGACGAGCGCGAGGAGCGCGTGCGCACGTTGTTGCCGTTGACGCGCAGGCTCGCGCGGCGGCTCAAACGCCTCGTGCCGAATCTCGATATGGACGATCTGGTCGGCGACGGCTGCGTCGGCATGATCCGCGCCGTAGATTCCTTCGATCCGATGCGTGGGCCGCGCCTCGAGGAATACGCGCGACGCTTGATCGCGGGCGCGATGCTGAACGGCATCCGGCGCATGGATCCCGTCTCGGAGCGCGCGCGCCGCATCGTTCGCGACGGCGAGAATCAGCGATACGCGATCGCGGCCGAGCGCGGCGACGTGCCGAGCGCGCAGGAGATGGATGTTCGCTGCCCCGGGTACCGGCGCGCGGTCGCGGCGGCATATCGCGGGCAGCCGCTTTCGTTAGATGCGCCGCTTCCGGTCGGCGAGTCACTCGCGGGCGATTGGAGCGACGATCCGGGCCGCGTTGTCGAGCACCGCTCCGAAAGCGAACGGCTCGCCGCCCTCGTCGACGGTTTGCCGCCGCGGCAACGCCAGGTCGTGCTGCTACACTATTACAACGGCAAGTCGCTGCGCGCGATCGGCAGGCAGCTCGCCATCTCGCCGCAGCGCGCGTCGCAGCTTCACACGAGCGCGATCGCCGGGCTCAAGCGATTGTCCGAGCGTCAGACGTATGCTGCGCCGCATTGAACCCGAGGAGGGCGCCGCCGCCCTACCTCTCCACGTAGGCCCGAGCCGCTCCGAGGCGATCGTCGCGGCCGTTCCCGAGGCGGAGCTCGAGACCGCACTGCTGCCGTACGATCATCCGCGCTGGGTGAAGGACGCGTTGGCGGTGTCGCAGCGGGCGAGGGAGCTTCTCGCCAAGCTGCGTCCCGTCGCTCTGAAGGTATTTTCTTTTTGGGATCATCGCATTCGCTCGATCGTGATCGGGGATCGCCGGGTCCAGGTCGATCCGAGCGGGTGTTACCGCGCCGATGCATAGGCGCCCGCTCTCTTAGCGAAGGTGCGCCGCGAGGGCGATCGCGACGGTGCCCATGCCGAAGAAAACGAAATAAATCAGCCCTCGGGCGAACGCAAGCACGTCATGCACATCGTTCATATCCGCATGCTCTCACGCGATGCTGATAGCGGGCGTAAGGGCCGCTGTGATTCGCCTGAATTTTTAACTAAACGTGAAAAGATTCTTGCCGGTCATACGTTCGGGGATCGGCAACCCCATGAGTGTGAGCAGCGTCGGTGCCACGTCGCCGAGCTTGCCGCCCGAGGCGAGACTGCCGCGCAGACCGTTTGCGATGATGACCAGGGGCACCGGATTGGTCGAGTGCGCGGTGATCGGATTGCCGTCGGCGTCGATCTTCTCCTCGGCGTTGCCGTGGTCGGCGGTGATCGCCAACAGGCCGTTCGCGCGCAACGTCGCGTCGACTAGGCGCGCGAGGCACTCGTCGACGACCTCCACCGCCGCGATCGTCGGCTGCCAATTGCCCGTGTGTCCGACCATGTCGGGATTCGCATAGTTCATGATGATTGTGTCGTACTTGCCGGTCTCGATCGCCTTGACGGCGGAGTCGGTGATCTCGCGCGCTCGCATTGCCGGCGCCAGGTCGTACGTAGCCACCGAGCGGTCGGAGGGAATCAGCTCGCGGTCCTCGCCCTCGAATTGATCTTCGCGGCCGCCGTTGAAGAAGTAGGTAACGTGTGCGTACTTCTCGGTCTCCGCGAGCCGCAGCTGACGCAGTCCCTCCCCCGCGACGACCTCGCCGAACGTATCGTACTGCGGGCGCGCTCCGAACAGCACCGGGTTGGTAAACTCTTCGTCGTACTTCGTCATCGTCGCGAAGAACGGATTGTCGTAGCGCTTCGACGCAAAGACTCCAAAGCCGTCGTCGTAATACAGCGACGTGCCGGCGTTGAATGCCGTCGTGAGCTGCCGCGCGCGGTCCGGACGGAAGTTGAAGAAGACGAAGGCGTCGCCGTCCTCGATCGGACGCGTTGGCCCAACGACGGCCGGTTGAACGAACTCGTCGTCCTCGCCGCGCGCGTACGCGCCGAGCACAGCACTCCGCGCGTCGTCCGCGCTGTGGCCGGCGCGGCCAAAGGCCAACAAGTCGTAGGCGCTCCACGTGCGCTCCCAGCGGCGATCGCGGTCCATCGCGTAGTAGCGTCCGGTAACGCTCGCGATCGAGCCGGCGCGCCCGGTCGCGGCGAGCTTCGCCTCGAGCTGCTCAACGTAGGTTAGGGCCGAGCGCGGCGGCGTGTCGCGTCCGTCGAGGAAGCAGTGGATCGCCATCGGCACGCCCGCGGCGACCGCGGCATCGACGAGCGCGAAGAGATGCTCGATCGAGCTGTGCACGCATCCGTCGGAGAGCAGACCCATGAAGTGCAGCGTCGCGCCCGTCACGGCGACGTGAGCGATCGCGGCTCGCAGCGTCTCATTGTCGCCGAACTCGCCCGAGCGGATCGCGGCGTCGATCATGGTGACGCCCTGCGGGACGACGCGACCGCTGCCGAGGTTCATGTGGCCCACCTCGCTGTTGCCCATGACGCCTTTTGGGAGGCCGACCGCCTCGCCCGAGGCTTGCAGCGTCGTGTGGGGCCAACGCTCCAGGAGCGCGCGCCAGTGCGGAAGCGCAGCCGCCGCGATGGCGTTGCCTTGCGCGGACTCGCGACAACCCCAGCCATCCAGCACCGCGAGGATGACCGGTCTGTACTTCATGCGGCGTTGGTGATGATGGCCGCGAAACCGATCGCGTCGAGCGACGCACCGCCGACGAGGCCGCCGTTGATATTTGGCTCCCGCATGTAGGCGGCGACGTTGTCGGCGTTCATGCTTCCGCCGTAGAGGATCGGCGTTTCGTCGAGGCCGCGCAGGCACGCGCGAATCGTCGCCATAACGCGATCGGCCTCTTGGGCGTCGCAGTTGCGGCCCGAGCCGATGGCCCAGATCGGCTCGTATGCGATGACGATGCGGAAGAGCTGGTCCTCTGCGACGCCGTCGAGCGCCGCAAGTGTCTGCGACATCACCCGCTCGTCGGTCGCGCCCGCGTTGCGCTCGTCGAGCGTCTCGCCGACGGCGACGATCGGCGTCAGGCCCTGCTCGAGCGCCGTGTGCACCTTCAGGTTCACGGTGCGATCCGTCTCGCTGCAGTACGCGCGCCGCTCGGAGTGGCCGAGGATGACGTGTGAGACGCCGAACTCGCGCAGCATAGGGGCGCTGATCTCGCCGGTAAACGCGCCCTCGAGCTCCCAATGCATCGTTTGCGCGCCCAAGCGGATGCGCGTGCCGCGCAGCAGCGACGACGCGGTCGGGATCGATACGAACGGCGGAGCGACGACGATCTCGACGCTCTCCGGGAGCGCCTCCGTCTCCGGCAGGAAGAGGCCGAGAAACGCGGCCGTCTCCGCCGCCGTTTTATGCATCTTCCAGTTGCCGGCGACGATCGTCCTAACGCTCAAGTGCTGCAACTCCCGGAAGCGTTTTGCCTTCGAGGTACTCCAGCGTCGCGCCGCCCCCCGTGGAGATGAACGTCACCTTGGATGCGAAGCCGAGTAGGTGCGCCGCCGCCGCGGCGTCGCCCCCGCCGACCACGCTCGTGGCACCCGCGGCCGTCGCGCGCGCGATCGCGTCCCCCACGGCTTGCGTGCCGTGCCGGTACGCCGGATTCTCGTAGACGCCCATCGGGCCGTTGAAGACGATCGTCTTGGCGCGCTCGATCGTCGCCGCGTACGCCTGCGCGGTAGCCGGTCCGATGTCGAGGATCATCTCGTCCCCGACGTCGGCGATCGCAACGACGCGCGCCAACGCCGCGGCCGCATCGATGGCCGGTGCGACGACAGCATCGCCAGGAAGCTGCAGCTCGACGCCGCGTTCCTTCGCGAGCGCGAGAAACTGCCGCGCCGGCTCGAGGTCGTTGTCGCGCAACGAGCACCCCACCGCGACGCCCGACGCCGCCAGCAGCGTGTTGGCCATTCCCCCGCCGATGCAAAACGCGTCGACCAGCTCCGTCAGGTGCTGCAGGAGGCCGAGCTTATCTTTGATCTTCGCGCCGCCGATCGCGCACACGAACGGCTTGCGCGGGGTTTCGATCAGCGGCGCCAGGGCCGACAGCTCGGCCTCCATCAAGAACCCCGCCGCGTTGGGGAGCATGCGCGCGAGCGCCTCGGTCGAGGCGTGCGCGCGGTGCGCGCTCGCGAACGCGTCGTCGACGTAATAATCGCCGAGGCTCGCGAGTTGCCGCGCGAACTCCTCATCGTCCCGCTCTTCCTCGGGATGGAAGCGCAGGTTCTCGAGCAGCAGCACGTCGCCGTCGCGCAACTCGGCGACCGCGCGCTCCGTCGCCTCTCCGACGGCATCTTCGGCAAACGCGACGCGCACGCCGAGCCGATCCGAGAGCGCCTGCGCCACCGGCCGCAGCGAAAGGCGCGGATCCGGCCTGCCGTCGGGTCTTCCCAGGTGCGAGAGTACGATCGTGCGAGCGCGGTGCTCGTGCAGCCAGCGTAGCGTCGGAATCGCCGCGTCGACGCGACCGAAGTCGAGGATGTTGCCGTCGGAGAGCGGTACGTTGAGATCCTCGCGCACCAGGACGCGCTTGCCCCGAACGTCGAGCTCTTCGAGCCGTCGAAAGCTCACGCTCGAAGCGGCGCTCAGGCTTTCGCGGGAATGGTCGTGAGCACCATTGCGGTCAGCTCCGCGAGCCGGCACGAATATCCCCACTCGTTGTCGTACCACGCGGCGATCTGCACGAGGTCGCCATTGGCATTCGTGAGCTTGGAGTCAATGATGGAGCTGTACGGATTCTTCTTGAAGTCGCTGGACACGAGTTCTTGCTCGGTGTACGCGACGTACTTGCTCAACTCGCCCTGCGCGGCGCCGCGCAGGATCGCGTTGAGGTCCTCTTTGGTCGTCGGCTTCTTGGTCTGCGCGACCAGATAGATCATCGAAACCGTCGGCGTCGGCACGCGCAACGCGAAACCGTCGAACGTCCCCTTGACCTCGGGGATCGTCAGGTAGAGGGCCTTCGCCGCGCCGGTCGAGGTCGGTATGATGTTCGTGGCGGCGTTGCGTGCGCGGCGGGGATCCTTATGCGGCCCGTCGAGCACATTCTGATCGTTCGTGTACGAGTGGATCGTCGTCATGAAGCCCCGCACCCACCCCAGCGAGTCGACCACCGGTTTCACGGCGGTCGCCAGGCAGTTCGTGGTGCACGAAGCGTTCGAGATGACGTCGTGCTTTTCGGGGTCGTAGCTCCGGTGATTGACGCCGAGCACGATCGTGATGTCCTCGCCGCTCGCGGGCGCCGAGATGATCACCTTCTTAGCGCCGCCGCTGTCGATGTGGACGCGCGCCTTCTCCGCGTTCGTGAAGAGCCCGGTCGACTCGATCACGACGTCGACGCCCAGATCGCGCCACGGCAGCCGGGCAGGGTCGCGCTCGGCGAAGACCTTGATTCGCCGGTCGTCAATCGTGAGGGTGCCGTCCTGCCCCGCCACGTTGCCCTCGTACGCCCCGTAGTTGCTGTCGTACTTGAAGAGGTGCGCGCACTGCTGCGCGTCGATCAAGTCGTTGACCGCCACGATTTCGATCTCGGGATGGCGCTCGACGACCGCCTTGGTGAAGCTTCTTCCGATGCGGCCGAAGCCGTTGATCCCAATGCGCATGAGCGCGTTTACCTGGCCGGTTTCGCGCTCCCCTGCACGCCGCGGAGGTAGTCGGCCAGCCGGTTGAGTGCCCCAAGCCGTCCGCTCACGGTCGGCTTTGCGATCGGCGGATTGCAGCGGCGGCCCAGCTCCGCGAGCGACTCGTCCGGATACAAGAGCCGAAGCTCGGCGACTTCCCGCAGTGCGGGCGTCAGCCGCGGAAGCCCGTATGCGCTCTGAAGATATTCGATCACCTGGCGATGCGCGGCGGCCGCTTCCGCGGAACGCTGCAGGTTCGCGGCCTCGGTGTTGACGAGGCGGTGGATGCGATTCTTCGTCTCGCGCAGCGCGCGCACGTCTTCGAGCGCGAGCACGGCGCCGAACGCGCCGATGCGCGTGAGCAGCTCGACGATGGCGTCGAAGTCCTTGAAGTACAGCACGGCGCGTCCCTTGCGCCGCGTCTCCTTGGGCACCGCACCGGCGCTGCGCAGCATCCAGCCTAGTCGTTCCGCTATCTCGTAGCTACGCGCCACGAACTCGAGATGGTAGCCGCGCACGCCCGCGGCGAGCGAGCCGCACGCAAGAAACGCCGCACGAACCTCGATCAGACGGTCGCAGCGATGCACTGGCTTCGGCGGCGGGGTTGCGAGGCGCTCCGGCAGCGCGATCGCGAACGTCGGAAGCCGTTGGAGGCGTGTCGGCGCGCGCGTCTCGATCGGATGCGACTTCCGCTCGTCGAGCAGCGACCAGAAGAGCCGCGCGACCGCGTTGCGATGCGTGACGAACTGGCCGTCCGATCTCCCGTAGAGCGCGAGCCCCGCGAGGAGTGCGTGACGGCAATGCGCCTCGTGCGGCAGATCGCGCGCGAGCGCATCCTTTGTATCCGCGGAGATCACAGCCACTCCGCCTCGTCTCTTCGCGTAGCGAGGATCTCGTAGAGCGAATCGCCGCGCACCGCCGGCGTCACGCGCAAGGGCACCTCGAGCACGCGAACGGTGACGAACCTGGTGGCGTAGTGTATCTCCAGCTCGTCGCCGGGCTTGACCTGATAGCCAGGCTTCAGCACCTTTCCGTCCTTCGTGATGCGCCCGTGCTCGAGCGCCTCGTGCGCTTCGCTGCGCCGCTTGGCCAGCCGCGAAACCTTCATGAATTTGTCCAACCGCACCGGGGCGCCTCATTCAACACGCCGAGCCCAAGACGCTCGTTCAGGATATTGACAGTATCTCGATATATCGCTTAGTATCGCGATATTGAAGGGAGGAGAAGCATGGATATCGGTTTTTGGGGTGACCCGCGCTCGGGCCGGTGGGGTATGTACGGTCACGGCCATCCGAGGCACGGCCGGCGCCTGAAGCGCGGCCTGCTCAAGTTTGCGCTGCTCAAGCTCCTGGCGGAGATGCCGCGTCACGGCTACGACCTGATGCGGGCCTTTCGCGAGAAGGGCTGGGGCGCGGGAGCCGGCTCGATCTACCCAATCCTGAGCGCCCTGGAGGCGGCCGGCCTGATCGTCGGACGCGACGAAGGCGAGAGGCGGACGTACGAGATCTCCGAGAAGGGCCGGCGTTTGCTCGAGGAGCATGCGAAGGACCTCGGGCGGCTTTTCGACGACGACGAGGACGGCGGGTCCGAGGCCGAGACGGACGGGCTGCGCGAGGCCGCCGGCCGGCTCATGCAGTCGATCGCGCAACTTGGGTCGACTTCGAAACCCGAAACAATCGGACGCGTTTGTGAGTTGCTCAACGAGACTCGCAAACGCATCTACGAAATACTGGCGCAGGAGTAGAGGGATTTGAGGTAATGGCGCAGGCGCGCGCGGTACAACGCCGCGGAGTCAACGTGTTCGAGGAGGGCAAGCCGATGTGGCAGATCCTCCTCGTTTTTCTCGTGCCGCTGATGCTCAGCAACATCTTGCAGTCGGCGTCGCAGACGATGGCGAGCATCTGGATCGGTCGGCTGATCTCCACGCAGGCGCTGGGGGCGATCTCGGCCGTCTTCCCGATCGTTTTTCTGCTATTCTCGTTCGTGTTCGGCGTCTCGAGCGGTGCCAGCGTTCTGATTGGCCAAGCGTTCGGCGCCGGCGATCAGCACAAGGTGAAGAGGATCGCGGGAACGGTGATCGGCGCCGGGCTCTATTTAGGAATCATCGTCGCGATCGTCGGCTTCTTCGGTTCGCCGACGATCCTGGGGTGGCTGCGAACACCGCCGGACATCATCGCGCAATCGGACGCGTACGCGCGCGTGCTCTTCCTGACGATGCCGATCTTCTTCGTCTATTTCGTCTACGCGACGATCCTGCGCGGCACGGGCGATTCCACGACGCCCTTCTACGCGCTGATCGTTTCGGCGGTGCTCGCCATCGTCGTGACGCCGCTCTTCATCGTCGGCGTCTTCGGGCTGCCGAAGCTCGGCGTCGTCAGCGCCGCGGTGGCGGGCCTGATCGCCAACTCGGCGGCGCTCGCGTGGCTGCTGTACTATCTCGCGCGCCGCGATCACCTGCTGAAGTTCGACCGCGAGATGCTGGAAGACATGCACCTCGACTGGGGCATCCTGCGTTCGGTCCTGCGGATCGGCGTGCCGACGGGGATCCAAGTGATGATGGTCTCGCTGGCGGAGATCGCGGTCATCTCGTTCGTAAACCGGTTCGGTTCGAGCGCGACGGCCGCGTACGGCGCGGTCAATCAGGTCGTCGGCTACGTCCAGTTTCCTGCGATCTCGATCGGCATCTCGGCCTCTATCTTCGGAGCCCAGTGCATCGGCGCTCGGCGCGAAGACAAGCTGGGAAGCGTCATACGCTCGGCCGTCGGCCTGAACTACGTTATTGGCGGAATCATCATCGGCCTCTGCTACATCTTCGCGTGGCAGATCCTTGGCTGGTTCATCACGGACCCGAACACGCTCAAGATTGCGCACGAGCTCCTCATGATCACGCTGTGGAGCTACCTCCTATTCGGTAACTCGGCCGTCCTCAGCGGCGTGATGCGCGGGAGCGGCACCGTGCTCTGGCCGACGATCAACGCCATTTTCGCGATCTGGGGCGTCGAGGTTCCGGCCGCGTACATCTTGATGCGGTACGTTGGGCTCGACGGAGTCTGGCTCGGTTATCCGATTGCCTATTGCGTCGTGCTCGCGCTGCAGTTCAGCTACTACCAGTTCGTCTGGAAAAAGAAAACCCACGAACGGCTGGTCTAGGAGCGCGTCAGGCGGGCCGTTCGGTTCGCACGTATTCCAGGTAGTGCGCGATTAAGTCGGCCCGCGATTCGCCGTGCATCAGCGCCACGACGTGGATCGCGAGCTCGATGCCGGACGTCAGCCCTCCCGCGGTCTTGAACTTGCCCTCTTCGACGTAGCGCGGTCCGCGGACGACGGTGACTTTGGGAAACGTCGCGGCGAAATCGTCGTAGTAGTCGTGGTGGGTCGTCGCGCGCTTCCCGTCGAGCAATCCCGTGCCGGCTAAGACGTAGGCCCCCGTGCAGACCGACATCACGACCTCGGCCGCGCGCGACATCTCACGAATCCATTCCAGCTTCGCCGGAGAATGCTTCGACTGCGCGCCCATGACGATCGCGCCGGGCGCGGGCGCGGTGGCGAACGTGTAGTCCGGCAGGATCGTTACGCCGCGCCCGGCTTTAACGGGCTCGAGCGTGTCGCTGACCAAATACGGCGCGTAGAGCGGACGCGCGCCGGTGTCCTTTCCCAGGAAGTTGTCCGCTCCGTTCGGCGGCGGACCGCCGGTCTTCGATCCATAGGTGTCGCCGAAGACCTCATACGGTCCCGCGATGTCGATTAGGTTTGAGACCGGGCCGACGACGAACGCGACGCGGACCGCCGCCGGGGAGTACCCCGAATCCTGTGATTGCGCGATGGCCGCGCGCGGAAGTATCGCGCCGGCTATCGTCGTGCCGGCGACCACGAGGGCGTCCTTGCGATTCATCGGCGCGATGATATCAAATGTGCCGCTGCGCGGCTTCAAGAGATATCAAATCGGCCGCCCGAGCGGCGGTCAGCGGCGCTTCTTAGCCTTCGGCGTGACGCACGTGCCGGTCGCCCGGCACACGACGACCGGCATTTCGAGCGCGTCGGCGGCGCTGTCGCCGAGGTCCGGGCGCGCCGCGATGACCTTGCGCGCCTCGAACTCCATGCGGCGCGACGTCCTGCCGATTTTGACGACACGTCCTTGCGCCTCGATGAAGTCGCCGGCGTAGACGGGCGCGACGAACTCGACGCTGTCGTAGGAAGCGAAGAGTCCCTCGTCGCCGTCGAGGCGGATCAGTAGCTCGGTCGCCACGTCGCCGAAGAGCGCGAGGATTCGAGCGCCGTCCACGAGCGCGCCGCCGTAGTGCGCGTCGTGGAGCCCCATGCGCACGCGCAGGACCGCCGTCAGGCCTTCGCCAGTTCCCATAGCTCCTCCAGCTCGTCGAGCGACAGATCGGCGAGGCTCTTCCCGTCGGCGCCGGCGCGCTCTTCCATGAAGGCAAAGCGGCGATAAAACTTCTCGTTGGCTCCGCGCAGCGCGGTCTCGGCGTCGATCCCCAACGCCCGCGACAGGTTGACGAGGGTGAAGAAGACGTCGCCGAGCTCCTCGCGCACGCGCTGGTCGTCCTGTGGCTGGCGGCGCGCCTCCGCGAGCTCGCCCAGCTCTTCCGAGAGTTTGTCGAGCACGCCGTGCGCGTTCGGCCAATCGAAGCCGACGCGAGCCGCCTTTTCCTGCATCCGCTGGCCGCGCTGCAGCGCCCCGAGGTGCTTCGGGATTCCGTCCAAGCGGCTCTTGCGCCGCTGTCCGGTTTTTTCGAGCGCCTTGAGTCGCTCCCAGTTGCGCCATTGCGCGTCTACATCTTCGATCACGGCATCACCGAAGACGTGCGGATGGCGCCGGACCATCTTATTAGAGAGCGCGTCGACGACATCGGCGATGCTGAACTTCCCGACCTCGGTCGCGATCTGCGCGTGAAAGAGCACCTGCAGCAGCAGGTCGCCGAGCTCTTCGCATAGCCCCTCGAGCTGCGACATTTCGATCGCCTCGACGACTTCGAACGTCTCCTCGACGAGGTATGGAACGAGGGTGCGGTGCGTCTGCTCCCGATCCCACGGGCAGCCGAGCCGCAGCCGCGCCATGATTTCTACGAGGTCGTCCCAGGAGTAATGCGCCGATTGCGGCGGGAGCGGCACGAGCGGCATCGCGATCGAAGCGGAGAGCGTCGCGCGCGGTACGCCGGGCACGATCTCCGTCGTGGCGCCGCGGGCGTCCAAAGCGCGCAGCAGCGCGGGGAGGCCGGGAAAATCCGACAGCGGATTGCCGAGGACGCCGAGACCGAGCGGGCCGTCGCGTACCGACGGGTCGTCGAGACGCTGCGTAAAGCGCGTGATCTCGTCGGCGCTGCCGCGCACGAGCAGCGCCGGATCGTCCACCATGCCGCGGACTATGGCGACGCCGTTGCGTTCGAGATAGGACGTCAGATCCGGCGGCGCGAGCAGCGCGACGGCTCTCCCGATCTCCCGCAGCCCGTCGAGGCTGCCGATGGTCAGCAGTCGTGGGTCCCCCGGGCCCAGACCCGCGATGCGAATCAGCATCTCACCGCAGTTTCGGGGGCGTCATCGGGACGCCCCCGCTAGCCGCCGTGCGGCGACTCTATTGCGTGCTGCTGGGTGCGGGCGACGCGGCCGCAGCGGAGGCCGTGACCGCCGGCGCCGGCGTCGGCGTTGGGAAGACTCCGGCGAACTGCGGATCGTTCGTGATGATGACCGCTTTTTGCTGAAGGCTCTGCAGGAACGGCTGCATCAGCGGTGCTTCCTTTTGTTGACGCAGTCCGAGCAGCATCTTCGGCGTCGCGTCAGCGAGCGTCGCCTTCACGCCGGGCGTGCGCTTTTCGACCTGAATGATATGGTAGCCGAAGGGCGATTTAATCGGCGGGCTAATCACGCCGATCGGCGCTGAGAAGGCGTACTTGTCGAACGCCGGCACCATCTGCCCCTTGCGGAACGTGCCGAGGTCGCCGCCCTTGTCCTTGCTTCCGGGATCGGTCGAATATTTCTGCGCGAGCGTCGCGAAGCTCTGTCCGGCCTTGAGGTCGGCTTCGATCTGGTTCGCCAGAGCGAGGCTGGGGACGAGGATGTGGCGCGCCGTTACCGTCGGCGGCGTGTCGTACGAGGCGTGATCCTTCGCGAACGTGGCCTTGAGCTCGGCGGGCGTGATCGTGATCTCTTTTTGGAGCGCCTTATCCAGGATCAACTGCTCGCGCAACGCGGCGCGCACGTCAGTCTCGGTGAGATTGCGCGACTTCAGCATCTCGTCCCAAGAGGAACCCGGGAAGGCAGCCTTGATCTGATCCTCGCGGTCGTTGATCTCGGCGTCGCTGACGACGATGTTATTGTTCTTCGCGTATTGTTCGATCAGCATCTCCTGCACCATCTGCTGCAGGACGCCGCGCGACATCGGGCTCGTCTCCAGGCGGTTGTTAAACTGGGCTCGGGTGATCGGTTCGCCGTTCACCGTTGCGACCGTGCCGCCGCCCGAGCACGCCGCAAGGGACGTGCCCATCAGAAGGGCGGCGAGGCCCACGGTAATGCGTTGGGCTTTCGACATCATAGCTCCGTAGGAAAGTTGAGTGCGTAGGAAGCGGGGCCGATGGCCCCGCGTTACGGCGGCCTGGTTCGCGCGCGGCATCTCAGGTCCTCTAACGAGGGCCCCGCAGGTTCCGGGGGCCGCCTGTGAGGGCGATGATTAGGATCGCCAGGTCGTCGCGCCCGCGGCGGGCGCCGAGTATCCGGTTCCCGATCGCGGCCGCTGGGTGACCGGGGCGCACGGCGCCTTGCAGCGAGGAAACGACGTCCAGGCGTTCGGTCGCCCACCGGCGCAGCGCTGCAGTCAGCTCGCAGATCTGGGCTAAATCGCTTCGAGCAGCTGCCGCAAAAGAGGCATCCAACTCGTCGAGGAGCTCTTGTGCCCACCGCGGGGCGACGGCAGATCCACGACGATGCGTCCTTCGCCGAAACCAAACCGGTTCTTCGTGAGCGCGGCAAACTTGGGAACGGCCGAGGGATCGAGCTCAAACCCGGAGCCGATGCCGAACGTTAGCCGATGATCGTCGACGACGACCCGCGTGACGTGCTTCTTCAGGGCGACTGCGCGCAACTTGGTCAGCTCGACGAGATTGCGCAGCGGTTCGGGGAAGGCTCCGAAACGATCGCGCACCCCGGCCTCGACCTCCTCGACCTCCGCCTCCGTGCGAGCCTTGGCCAGCTGCTGGTAGACGGCGATCTTCTGCGAAACCTGCGAGATGTATTCGTTGGGAATGAAGGCGCTGATCTTGACGTCGATAACCGCCTCCTGCCGTTCCTCGAGTGAGGCCGGGGCGCCGCGCCGCTCGGCGATCGCCTCCGCGAGCAGCTCGCAGTACGTCTCGAAGCCGACCGACGCGATGAAGCCCGACTGGGCCGATCCGAGCAGGTTGCCGGCCCCGCGAATCTCGAGATCGCGCATGGCGATCTGCAGTCCCGAGCCGAGGTGCGCGAACTCGCGAATCGCCTCGAGTCGCGCCTTGGCCTCCTCCGTGAGCGCCTTGTGCCCCTGGTAGAGCAGATAGCAATACGCCTGATGATTCGACCGTCCTACGCGACCGCGCAGCTGGTAGAGCTGCGCGAGACCGAAACGATCCGCGTCGTTGACGATCATCGTGTTGACGTTGGGAATGTCGATGCCGTTCTCAATGATCGTCGTCGCCACCAGGACGTCGATTTCGCCGTCGATGAAGCGCTCCATGACCGGCTCGAGCTCGGTCTCGCGCATCTGGCCGTGGCCGACGGCGATGCGGGCGTGCGGGACGAGCTGCTGGAGCGCGTTGCGAACGGCGTAGATCGACTCGATCCGATTGTGGAGGTAGTAGACTTGGCCGCCGCGGTCGAGCTCGGCGCCGATCGCGCGCTGCACCACGGCGTCGCTGGCCGGAACCACCATCGTCTTGATCGACATGCGGTTCTTCGGCGCGGTCTGGATGAGCGACAGGTCGCGAACGCCCATCAGCGACATGTGCAGCGTTCGCGGGATCGGAGTCGCCGAAAGCGTCAGGACGTCGACGCTGGCGCGATACTCCTTGAGCCGTTCCTTGTGCATGACGCCGAAGCGTTGCTCCTCGTCGATCACGATCAGGCCGAGATCGGCGAACGCGACGTCCTTCTGCAGCAGCCGATGCGTGCCGATGATCACGTCGACCTTGCCCTCGGCGAGGTCACGTAAGATGCGCTTCTGGTCGGCCTTGGGCGTGAACCGCGAGAGTTCTTCCACGCGCACTGGAAAAGCGCCGAATCGCGCGCCGAACGTGCGAAAGTGCTGGTCGGCCAGCAGCGTCGTCGGCACGAGAACCGCCACCTGTTTCTTGTCGGCGATGGCCTTGAACGCCGCGCGCATCGCGACCTCGGTCTTTCCGTAGCCGACGTCGCCGCAGATCAGGCGATCCATCGGCCGCGCGCGCTCCATGTCGGACTTCGTTGTGTCGACGGCCTTCTGCTGGTCCGGCGTCGGCTCGTACGGGAACGCCTCCTCCATTTCGTTCTGCCACGTGGTGTCAGGTCCGAAGGCGAACCCGCGCGACAGCTCGCGTTCTGCGTAGAGCGCGACGAGCTCGTCGGCGATCTTCGACAGCGATTCGGAGACGCGCGCTTTCGTGCGCGCCCAGTCGGCGCCGCCCATCTTCGAAAGGCGCGCCGCGTGCCCTTCGGCGGCCGAATACTTCGCCACCTGATGCATCTGAGTGACGGGCACGAGCATCCGGTCGCTGCCCGCATAGCGCAGATCGAGGTAGTCCTGGGTCGCGCCGAGGATCGTCTCGGGGCGTAGGCCCAGATACTGGCCGACTCCGTGCACGGCGTGCACGACGTAGTCGCCGACTCGAAGGTCGGCCAGTGTGACCGGCACGCCTTCCTTGAGTGCGCGCATCTTGACGCGCTTGGGCGGCGCGCCGAAGATCTCGCGATCTCCGAGCACTCGTAAGTGGACCTGGGGAATCCTAAAGCCCGACTCGATCGATCCGTGATCGACGTGCACGGCGCGCCCGGGTTCGATGCCGGCTGCGCGCAGCACGTCGATGGTACGCGAAACGGCTGCGCTGACGATGAAGATCGTCTCGCCGGTCGCGATCCACTCGCGCAGGGCCTGCGAGAAGAGGGCGACCTGCCGATTGAAGTGTTCCACGGGACGGCACTCGAGCACGAACGAGTCGAGAACCGGCGGCACCCAATCGTTCGAATCGCCCGCCGCCTCGATCGTCCCGGGCAGCACGAGCGCAGCGTGTCGCGCAATCGACGCGCCCACGTCGGGCAGCGAAACGGGCTGGGCGGAGGGATGCGCGAGCAGCGTCGCAGCGGCCTCCTCGTCCGCGAGCAGCGTGTGTCGTTCGCGCGCGCGCTCTTCGTCGAGCGCCCGCGCCGTCGCCGCGATCGTCGCCGGCTCCTCGAGCACCACCGTCGCATCGGCGGGCAGATAGTCGAAGATCGTCGCGGTGCCGTCGAGTTCGTCGGACCATGGCACGATCGCGAGCCGTTCGACCGCCGCCCTGCTGCGTTGCGATTCGATCGCGAACTCGCGCATCGACTCGACGACGTCCCCGACGAACTCGATGCGCACTGGAGCGTCCGCCGTCGCGGCAAAGCAGTCGACGATTCCGCCGCGCACGGCATACTCACCGACGGCGCTGACGACGTCGCGGCGCTCGTATCCGAGCGCGAAGAGACGCTCTTGGAGCCGCTCCCAACCCGCTTCGTCGCCCGCGCGGAGCGCGAACGATGACCGTTCGAAGCTCGCGCGCGCCATCAGCGGTTGACGGACCGCGGCGATCGGCGCCAAGACGATCCGCGGGCGTTCTTCGACGAGGTCGGCGAGCAGCGTCAGACGCGCGCTCCGCTCCGAGGGACTCTCGATCGCCCCGAGCGCCTCGTCGCGCGAACGCAACAGCGCAACGCGGTCTGCGCGCTCGCCCAAGTAGTAGAGCAGATCGGCGAAGCTGCGCTCGGCAGCGTCGGGCGTCGCTACGATGGCGAGCAGCGTGCCGCCCAAGTCGCGCGCGAGCGCGCCGAGCAGCGCCGGGCGCGCGGCGCCGATCGTCTCGTGGAGCGCGTAGGCGCCGGGTTTACCTCCGGGCAGCGCGCGCAAGGCGCGCGTGCGTTCGAGCACAGTCTGCCACGTCCGGCTGCCGTCCAGGATTGCTAGCAGGTCGCCGGCGCTCGTGCTGGTCTCTTTGAGCAGGGCGGTCATGTGAGTCGCTCATTATACCAGCCGGGGAGCAGCAGCAACATCGGAAGGGACGCCGCGACACCGAGAGCGACCGTCCCCGCCGGTCCCGGCATCGCGACCGCGTCGGGAACGTAGCGCAACAGCGAGCTAAAGGACAGCAGGATCGCCGCGGTTGCCGCGCGCGAGCGCGGTGCGATCGCGGCGAGCGCGACGAGCCAGATCCCGTACCACGGATACGGATTTGGAACGAGCGCCCACGCTCCGATCCCCAGCCAGATCCAGCCCGCGTCGTCGGCACGGCGCAGTCGCATGACCCCGCCGGCCGCAAGCGCGATGCAGACCGCGCCGGCCACGACGAGTGCCGCGAGCGGGCTCAAGGGAGCGACGATTGCTTGGAGCGACGCCTGCGGCGCGTATTGTCCGTGCGGCGCGAGGCGCGTGCCAACCCCGAACAGTAGCGGAAGCGAGAACGCCGCGGCGAGCCCGACGCCGATTGCCGCACCGAGCCGCGCGCGGCGCTGGAGCGCGGCGAACGCGACTGCAGCGAGCGCGGCCGGCGCCTTGATGAGGCCGGAGAAAGCGACGATCGCGGCCCCGGTTCCGAAGAATCCGCGCCGCGCTACGGCGAAGCCGGCGAGCACGATCGCGAGCGCGAGTGCGTCGTTGTGGCCCTCCGCCGCGCACCAAACGGCGGGCGGATTCAGCGCGATCGTCGCGGCGGCGCGCAGCTTTGCCGCGAGATCGCCTCGATACGCCGCGCACGCGAGCGGCACGATGGATAGCAACGCCGCCGACGCCGCCACGCGTAGGCCGTCGAGCTGCGCGAGCGTTCCCAGCGGCGCGAGGGCGCCGACGATGGCTCGCGCCAAACCCACGAACGCCGGGCCATACACGCAGATCGGGAAGGTGGAAGGACGCCACTGCCACGCGGCCTCTTGCAGCAACGCGTCGCGCAGGCCGGGCGGAGCGTGCGCGTAGGGATCGAGGCCGAGCCGCGCGAGCTCGCCGTACGCGGCATAGGCATACACGTCGCTCGAAAAGAGAACCGGGGAACACCACGCCACCGCGAGCGCGACGGCAACGATGACGGCGAGCGCCGCGATCGACAGCGACGAGGCCCGCGCGATCGCGCGGCGATACAAAAACCCGGCGGCCGCGAGGGCCAGCAGCAGCAGGCCGAGCGGGAGCGTTCCGTGGGCGCCCCAGTTGGTGACGACGACGAGCGGCTGCGAAGCTGCGCTCACGCGCGCGTGCTGCGCGCCGCCGCCGCGATTCCGACCAAAAGCCACCACGCGCCGCCGACCTTCGGATAGAAGACCAGCAAGTCGACGACTTGATGCAGCGCGAGCGCGACCGTCGCCGCGAGCGCGGCGAGCACCCACGGCGATCCGCTCCGCAGCCGCGCGAGCAGCCCTCTTCCATCGAACGCCGCGACGATCGCGGTGATGAGCGCGACGGTCGCCGCCAGCAGCACGACGCCACCCTCCGCCAGCGCTTGCAGATACCAGCTATTGGCGTGCGTGCGCACGCCGAAGACGCCGTAACGCGGCAGGTCGAGCTCGAAGTTGCCGGCGCCCACGCCGAGGAGCGGGTGGTCGCGCCACATACGGAGCGCCGCCGTCCAGAGCTCGCTGCGGTTTCCGACGCCGCCCGCGTAGAGACTCGGCTGCAGCGAGACGCGCAACACGCCCGGCGTGTGCGCGTAGACGGCCCACCCCGCGGAGCCCACCAGCCCCGCGCCGAGCCCGTAGAGCGCCGGGCGCAGCGCGCGCCACGCCGCGTTTCCTGCGACGACGACGAGGAGCGCAGCGACGACCGCCAACCCGAAAAGACCGGCGCGCGAGAAGCTCAGCACGTCGGCGCAGACGATCGAGAAGAGCGCGACGCGCAGCGCGGTGCTCGGGCGCACGAGCGCCCACGCGCCGAGCGCGGCGACGGCGATCTCGCAGTACGCGGAGAGCTGGTTCGGGCCCTCGAGCACGCCGGCGACGCGGGGCACGATCGCCGCTCCGATGTAGAGGCCCGACGGTGCACCGACGATCTCTTGCGCGAGCGCCGTCGCCGCCACGACGATTGCCGCGAGCGTGGTCGCGTTGACCAGCGGTGCGTCGTCGGGATCGATCCGATGGCAGCAGAACGCGGCGACGAAGACGGCGCCATACTCGAGGACCTTGAGCGTCTCGCGAATCGCCGGGCCGCGATGCGCTGCGTCGACGACCGTGAGCGCGCTCGCGACGAAGTACAGACCGAGGGCGCGGAGCAGCAGCGGCGCCGGGCGATCGCGTAGACCGGCCGCGGCGCCGGCGTACGTCGATAGCCCGAGCAGGACGCCCAGCAGAACGACCTTCGGCAGCGTGATGCTCGTGCCCAGTACGTCGTGGGCGAAGGCAAACGGCGTCGCCAGGATCAGCACCGCGAGCCCATACGCCGCGCGGCGGGCCGTCAGCAACGCGGCGGCGACGAACGCCGCAACGAACAGGACGGCCGAAAGCGGATCGAGCGGAATGGGCGTGACGAACTGATCGACGACGGGTCGATAGGTCAAGAGCGCTCGATGTCGCTGATCAGATACAGCGGACGGCCCTTGACTTCGTCGTAGACACGCCCGAGATACTCGCCCAAGATGCCGAGACTCATGAGCTGCACGCCGCCGAGGAAGAGCACGGTCACGATCGTCGACGCCCATCCCGGCGTGTATCCCGGCGGCTTGAGGCTGAAGAGCTTGAAGGCGATGACGATCAGCGCGTAGATGAACGCGATGGCGCTCACGGTGAAGCCGAAATACGACGCGAAGCGCAACGGGATGTCGGAGAACGACGTAATGCCGTCCATCGCGAAGCGCATCATCTTCGGCAGTGGATACTTCGTCTGTCCCGTGTGCCGTTCGTCGCGGTCGTACTCGATCGCGACCTGATTGAAGCCGACCCAGCTCACCATTCCGCGCAGAAAGCGATGGCGCTCGGGCGAGCGCCTCAGCGCCTCGACGACGCGCCGGCTCATCAAGCGGAAATCGCCCGTATCGAGCGGGATCGCGACCTTCGTCAGCCGCTTGATGATCCGATAGAACGCGCGCGCCGTGACGATCTTGAACGGGCTCTCGCCCCGGCGCGAGCGCCGGACGGCGTACACGACGTCGTAGCCGGCGCGCCACTTGCGAACGAAGGCGTCCACGAGTTCGGGCGGGTCCTGCAGGTCGCCGTCCATCAGGACGACGGCGTCGCCGCGCGCGATCTCGATGCCCGCGGTGGCGGCCAGCTGATGCCCGAAGTTGCGGGAGAGGTTCACGAGCACGATGTGCGGCCGCCGGCGCATCTCGTCGCGAATCGCCGCTAGGGTGCGGTCGGTGCTGCCGTCGTTGACCAGGACGATCTCGAAATCGAACGCGCCGTGGAGGCGCTCGGTCACGGCGGCGATGCGCTGCAGCAGGGGTGCCACGTTGCTCTCCTCGTTATAGAGAGGAACGACGATGCTCAGGACGGGACGCGCGGGCTCGGCCATTGACTAAGACGTTCAACATAGGCGGTTGTCATCCTGAGCGCATCGACTCGCTCCGCTCGCTCAGGACAAGCTCCATCGAAGGCGCGAAGTCGAAGGGCCAGAAGCCTAGCGCCATGCGCACTCTCCGGTCGGCCGCAGGTATCGCCGTGGCGTTGGTGGCGTTGGCGAGCTGCAGCCGCGGCACCCAAGCGACGAGTCCGTCGGCGTCGCCGCGGGCCACCGGGGCGCAAGCAACCCCGCTGCCGCAGCCGACCGCGACGGCCAGAGTGTCCCCGACCGGCGCCGCGACGGCGCCGGTGATCACGCCGACGCCGGCCCCCTCCGGCCAGCCGACTACGGCCGCCGCGCCACGTCTCGCAAAACCTGTGCCTCGGGTGGCGTCTGAGGCGCCGCCGCAGATTCTCGCAATCTCGATCAGCGAGACGACGGTTCGCCCCGGCGATCGCGTTTCCGGGAGCGTGATCACGAGCTCGAACGTCGCAAGCGTCGAGGCGCGCATCGGCGGATATGCGATGTCGTTATCCAAGCTCGGCGTCGGACGGTTTGCGCTCGCGTACACTGTTGCTCCGCTGCCGTGGTTCGTTCGCGGCAACTTCACGCTGCAGGTCATAGCTCGCAACACGCGCGGCGACGCCGCGACGCGTGCGATTCCCCTGACCGTGCGATAGCGAGCCCGCTAGCGCGCCGGCGGCTTTCCGGACGGCGGCTGGGGAGGCGGTAAGCCGGGCGGAAGATTCGGGAACGGCGCGGGGTTGTACGGCGTGGGCATAATCTGCGGTTGCACCTGGTTGACGCCGCCGTTCGTTTGGTCTTGCCATGCCGAGACCGTGTCGTGGACCACGCGCACGTCGGCGTCCGGCACGACGAGATTGCGCGGCGTGCGCTGCAGCCCGTTAGGCGCGATCTCCGAGGATTGGAACGAGCCGCGGTCATAGAGGTAGCGGAAGATCGTTCCCGACGGATAACGGCGCGTGATCTCATAGTGCAGCGCGTCGACGCGATCCATCGGAATGGCCTGCGCGTTCCAGCCGCTCTGATCCGTCGTGATATAAACGGCGGACGTGAACGGCGTGATCGGCGGCACCTGCACGATGAACGTCACGAGGACCGGCCCTCCCGAGAAGCGCTGGGTCGGCAGCGGGGTCTGATCCGGTCCCGGCGTCGGCTGATACGCGAGCAGATCCGGATTGGGCGCCGGCGTCGATAAGGCGACCGCGAAGTGCGCGACGTCCGCGAAGCTTCCCTGCTGCGGCAGCGGATCGCGCGAGAGGTCCAGCTCCGTCACCGTTCCGGACGCGTCGAACGTCGCGCGCGCCCAGATCCGCGGCGCGGGCGCGAGGGTGGTTGCGCCCCCGGTCTTTGCGTCGTGGATCGCGACGTCGTGCGCGACGCGAAAACCGTCGCCCGTCGTGAAGAAGACGTAGCCGGCCTGATAGGCGAGTAGCTGTCCGCTGACGACGACCGGCGAGCTCGCGGCGATCAGCGCGAGCGCGAGCGCGACCGCGGCCAGGGGACCGATGCGCGTCGTCAAATCGGCAACACCTGCACGACGGTGCTCGGCTGCCAGAACTGCGTTCGATACGGATTGCCGTACCAATACAGCGTCTTCGAGACGTCAACTAAGGCGTGAGGCAAGACCTTGAAGCGCACGTCGAAGCTGGCGTCGTACGGCGGCTGTCCGAGGAACCACGAGTAAAGTGGCTGGCCGAGGATGTTGTTCGGCGGCAATCCGAACACGCCCGGCACCGGGACCGGGTAGTCGTCGTGGTGGCGTACCAGCATCGAGAAATTGAACTCGGGCGTCGGCACGAGGCTTAGGCCGAAGCTGGTCGTGCGCAGCGTCGCGACGCCGCGGAACGACGTGAAGCTCAGCGGGCAGTAGAACGAGCCGATCGGCTCGCACGGCAGGTAGCCGCCGTTGATGTAGTGGTCGCCGACGTTTTGGATCTGATAACCGACGTATGTGTGCAGTGAGCGCGTGAACTGGCGGCTGATGCTGAAGTTCTCCGACGTGTTGCTGATCCAGTGCGGCAGCGAGTTCCACTGGTACTGCTTGTTAAAGCTCGCGTTGAAGTAGTACACCTCGTACGGGCTTAGTGGATTGTTCAGCTTCAGGGCCGGCGTGAAGAAATTGAAACCAAAAACCGTGTTGTAGATCGTCGTGTAGACCGGACAGAAATACACTGGCGGCTTTGCGACGCCGTGCTGATCCGGGCACGGCGCGCCATAGGCCTGGAGGCCCGGCGTCGGAATGGGCCGCTCGCTGCCGCCGGGCAGGTTTGGATAGCCCTCGAGGTACTGCAGTGCGCCGACGGAGTCATGATTGAAGCCATATCCCTCATAGGTCTGCAGGTATAGCGGCAGATCTCCGATCTTGTTCTGAAAGCTCGTCCAAGTCAGCTGCACCTGGCTGGGATGCGACAAGTTCCCCGCGATCGAGTTATGCTCGAGCGAGCCGACTCCGAGGACGTTGTAGTTCGTCAGCTGCGAGGTGGCCTGCACGTAGGAATGGGGGAACGCGTAGGTCGCGTTGATGTAGGTCGTCTGCTGCGCAGCGGAGGGCTCCTGGAGCCAGTTCTGCTGCGAGTAGTACTGCGAGAAGCTGGAGATTTGGAACCGGCTGCCCAGCTTTTCGTACAGCATCATGTTCCACCACTTCTCCGCGCGCGTCGCCGGGTTGACCGAGAAGATCGCGTACTCGTGTTCGCCCACGAAATGCTGCTCGACGGAGAGATAGGTGTGATACGTCGGGTCGTAGCGCAGGTGCAACGCGGTGAGCGAGTTGGTGTTGCCCGCGAGGTTCCACGTGAGGTCGACGGTCGCGCCCGAGAGCGTGTTCTGCGCGAAGAACTGGCTCGACGAGAAATTGACGACGTCCGATCCGAGCGGGATCTCGGTTCCCGCCAGGTACGTGTGCGAGTTTACGAAGCGTATGTACGTCTTCGTGCCGATGACCGCGCCGCCGGCCGTGATGCTCGGCGTCCCAGAGACGTTCGGAAAATAGAAGACGTCGTCTGGCATTACGCGGCCCTTGGAGGGGTGCGCGAGATCGCCGTTGAGGAACGTCCAGCGGTCGGGCTCCGACGTTACCGGCACGAAATAGATGCGAGCAAAGTCGAGGAAGTCCGAGATCGCCGCACCGCTGACTTGTCCCGTAGAGTCGTGCAGCGTGACGTGCCCGGCCACGAGGAAGCGATTGAGCTTGAGGTCCATCGAGAAGGCGTCGCCGGTCACGTAGAATCCGTCGCTCGTACGCAGGCGCACATTACCGTCGGCCTCGACCAGGAACCGGTCGTAGTAGAAGTCGATCCGCTTCGCGCTCAGGTAGAGGAGCGTCCGTGGGGGAGCCGGCGTCGGCGTGGCGGCGGGAGCCGGCGTCGGCGTGGCAGCGGGTGCCGGAACAGCGGGACGGGCCGCGCGGCAGGCGAGGACGAGCATCAGCGTCGTGAGCGCCGCCGATAATGCGATTCGTGGCACGGTCAAAGCGCTTTTTCGACGGCGGGTCGCCACTCCTACGCGAGCAGGCGTGCGAATCGCAGGCCCGAAGCCGCGCTCACCTATGAAAGACGCGAAGCGTGTAGTGGCCGTGGTGATCGACTCGGGCGGCGTCGGTGCGCTGCCCGACGCCGCCGAATACGGTGACGCACCCGACGCCGACACGATCGGCAACGTCTCTCGGCGCGTGGGCGGGTTGAGCCTGCCCAACTTCGAGTCCTTGGGGCTAGGCGTGTTGACCGGCATTGCCGGCGTCGCGGCGAATCCGCGACCTGCGTCGCGCGCCGCGCGTCTGCGTGAGCGAAGCCGCGGTAAGGATACGATCACCGGTCACTGGGAGATGATGGGCATCCTGACGGAGGTCCCGTTTCCGACCTATCCCGAGGGCTTTCCCGGCGACGTGATCGACGCGTTCACCGCGATCGTGGGCAAGCCGCCGCTAGGGAACAAGCCGGCGTCGGGCACCGAGATCATCGAGGAGCTCGGCGCTCTCCATCTGGCGACCGGCCGCCCCATCCTTTATACGTCGGCCGATTCGGTCTTTCAGATCGCCGCGCACGAAGCTATCGTGCCGCTAGAGCGTCTCTACAACTGGAGCCGCGAGGCCCGCGCCATGCTCGTGCCGCCGCACGCCGTCAATCGGGTTATCGCCCGGCCGTTCGTGGGCGAACCGGGGGCTTTCCGCCGGACGCCGAATCGACGAGACTATGCAACCGAGCCGCCTGCAAACCTGCTCGACGAACTAAGAAGCGGTGATGTCGAGGTGCACGCGGTAGGAAAGATCAGCGACATCTATTGCGGACGCGGCATCTCGTCGTCCGTGCGGGTGACCGATAATCGCGATGCGGTCGAGAAGACGTACGAGCTGCTGGACCGCATCGAACGCGGATTCATCTTCACAAACCTCAACGATTTCGACTCGAAATACGGCCATCGCCGCGACGTGCGAGGATACGCGCGAGCCTTGGAGGAGCTCGATGCGTTGCTTCCCGGCCTGACCGCTCGCTTGAGGCCGCGGGACGAGCTGATCCTGACCGCCGACCACGGCTGCGACCCGACGGCCCCGGGCTCCGACCACACCCGCGAATACGTCCCGTTCCTGCACGTCGGGCCCGAGCGGGGCGGTGCCTTGGGCGACATCGAGGGTCTCGATTACGTCGGGCGAACGGTAAAACGAGCGCTTTTAATGTGATGCGATGCAGATAGCTGTTAGCGCCCCGATGGAGCGCCGGGTCCCGCAGTCATGGCCGGCGCTGAAGCGGACGATCGACGTACTCGTCGGCACCCTCCTGTTGGTCGTCACGGCGCCTATCGTAGCGCTCTCCGCGCTCGCGATCGCCTGCGCGACGCAGGGCACACCGTTCTTCGCCCAAGAGCGCGTCGGGATGCACGGCCGGCGGTTCAAGATGTACAAGCTGCGCACAATGGTCAACGGCGCGCACGCCATGCGTCAGAGCGTGATGCATCTCAACGAGGTCGACGGACCGGTATTCAAGATCCGGAACGACCCGCGGCTGCATCCGCTCGGGCGCTTCCTGCGCCGCACGAGCGTCGACGAGCTGCCGAATCTCGTCAACGTCGTCCTCGGAGAGATGTCGCTAGTTGGGCCGCGCCCCGCGCTCCCGAGCGAGGTGGAGCACTACGACGCGATCGCGCTTCGACGGCTCACCGTGCCGCAGGGCGTCACCTGCCTGTGGCAGATCAATGGGCGCAGCGACGTCTCGTTCGAGCATTGGATGGAGCTCGACAATCGCTACGTCGACAGTTGGACGCCACTCGGCGACCTGTTGGTCATCCTGCGGACCATTCCGGCCGTGTTACGAAGGGACGGAGCACATTAAGTCCTCGCCGCGTCACCTACGGGTCGTTCCCCATCCCCACCGCCCGCGCCACCACCGCATCTCGATCGCGTCGTCGACGTTCTTCATCATGGGTGCGACGTTTGCGTCGACACTTCTCGGCTTCATGCGCGAGGTCGTAAACGCGCGATACTACGGCACGCGCTGGGAGATGGACACGTTCCTTGCGGCGGCGACCATTCCGACGATCCTCTTCGGCGTCTTCAACGGCGCTTTGGTGAGCGCGCTCGTTCCGACGTTCTCGGAGTACCTCGCGCGTCACGAGGAAGAGGAGGCCTGGCGCCTAGCGAGCACGACGCTCAACATCCTCGCGATCGTGCTCACGACGTGTGCGGTCATCGGGTTCTTTACGGCGAAGTGGTACGTGCCGCTGATCGCGCACGGCTTCCGGCAGCCGCAGATGGAGGTCGCGATCCACATGACGCGCTGGCTTATGCCCAGCATCGTCGCGGTCAGCCTCAGCGGCGTGCTCTCCGCCATGCTCAACGCCTATCACCGGTTCCGGTCGGCCGCGCTCATCGGCGTCGCCGTCAACGTCGTGACGATCGCCTGCGTCATGCTGCTGCGCCCGATGGGCATCTACGCCCTCGTCCTGGGAACGGTCCTGGGGTTGACCGCGCAGGTGCTCGTGCAGCTTCCGTCATTTTTGTCGATCGGAAAATATCGACCCATCATCGATTTGCGCCATCCCGGCCTGCGCAAGATCTGGCTCTTGCTCGGGCCGATCATCGTGGGTTCTGCGGCGGGCCAGCTGTCGCTGTTCTTCGATCGCTTCTTCGCGTCGACGCTCGCGCCCGGTTATATCGCCGGCATGAACTACGCGACGAAACTCGTGAATTTCCCTCAGCAGATCTTCGCCGCAGCCATCGCCACGGTTATCTTTCCATTGCTGGCCGCGCAGTTCGCGCGGGAGAACCGGCGGGGAGTCGCGCGCAGCGTCGTCACCGGCCTACGGCTTGTCAACTTCATTACCATTCCGGCTGCCTGCGCGCTCGTGATTCTGGCCCACCCCATGGTGCAGGCGCTGTTCGAGCGCGGAACGTTCCAGGCGAGCGCGACCGATTTGACGGCCGGATTGATCCCCTACGCGGCGGTCGGGCTGATCGCACTCGCGGCAAACGTCGTGTTGACGCGCTGCTGCTTCGCGTGCCACGAGACGGTGTGGCCCGTCACGATCTCCGTCGTGACGGTCGTGCTCAACGTGTTGCTGTCCCTCGTGTGGCTGCCCAGCTTGGGCGCGCGCGGCCTGTTGCTCGCAAACTCGACGAGTCAAACCGTGCAGGCCCTACTGCTGTTGATGTTGACCGCTCGCCTCGTCGCCGGCATCGATTGGGGCGCGCTGCTGGCTTCGACCGGCAAAGTCGTGCTGAGCTCGCTTGCAATGCTTGCAGCGCTCGGTTGGATCGGCGCACTCGGCGTGACACCCGAAGCCTCGCTCGGTTCGCGCGCGTGGTTCCTCTTCGGGCAAATCGCGATCGGTGGCACCGTCTTCGTCGCGATCGCGCGCATGCTCGGCGTCGAGGAACTCGACTTGGCGTGGCGCACCATCGTCGCGAAGTTCGAGCGCAACCTCGTCAGCCCGCCGGAAAACCGGGAGGCGCCGATCGCGTAGCATCCGCGCCGGGGGCTAGCTTTATTGACTAGAATCAATTTTTTACGGGCAGGCTGGTCCTCCATGGAGAGCCAACGTTCCAGGCCCATGCTCTCGATACTCATGCCCGCTTACAACGAGGCTAGTTCGATTGCCGAAAACGTGTGCGAGACCGTGGAGACCATGCGCGATTTCCGCGTGGACTTCGAGATCGTCGTCGTGGACGACGGGAGCTTGGACGGCACGCACGCGGCCGCGAGCAACGCGTTGCGAGCGTGGCCGGATCATGTGCGCGTCGTGCGTTGCACGCGCAACGAGGGCAAGGGGAACGCGCTGACGTGTGGTGCTGCGTATTCGCGCGGCGAGTACGTAGCGTTCTTGGACGCCGACATGGACCTCCATCCGGAGCAACTCGCCGACTTCATCGCGATCATGAAAGACCGCAACGCGGATGCCGTCATAGGCTCGAAGTTTCATCCGCAGTCGAGAGTCAATTATCCGCTCACGCGGCGCGTGTACAGCTTCTTCTATTATCTTTTGGTGCGGACGCTCTTTGGGCTGCCGGTACGCGATACGCAGACCGGCATCAAGCTCTTCAAGCGGGAAGTGTTGGATAAGGTTCTCCCGCGCATACTCGTGAAGCGATTCGCGTTTGATCTCGAGCTCCTCGCCAACATTCATCACTTCGGATATCGAATCGTCGAAGCGCCCGTCACGCTACACTTTCAGCGAATCAGCAGCCGGGTTCGGCTGCCCGCCGTGTGGAACGTCTTTCTCGATACCTTAGCGATCTTTTATCGCATGCGGATTTTGCACTATTACGATCGGTTGGAACGCCCGCCGGCACAAGTCGATTTCGCCGCTAGCTCGCACGAGATCGTCGTTCCCGTCGCCATCAGAGACTAAGTCTAGACCTTGTCGGGCTCGGCGTTAGTGCTCCTGTTACCAGGGCTCGGGGATGCGCTGGCGGCGAGTCCGTTGTTGCGCGGTCTTAATGCGGACGCGTGGAGCACCGATGTGTTGACGTGGCAGGCGCCTGTCACCGAGTACGTGCGCGCGCTCGGTACCGCGCGCGACGTCGCGGAGCTGCCGCTGCGGCCGACTCCACCCGAGATGCTGACTCAGATTGGCCGCCTGCGCCGGCGCCGCCACGATCTGTGCGTTCTCCCGTTTCCTGCGACGCGCTGGCAATACGCGTTCGTGGCGCGCGCGGCCGGCGCGAGACGACTGTGCATGCACGACTACGGTGGGGTATCGAGCGCGATCGCGCGCACGGCGCGCACGACGCTGATCCCGCTGCGTGGCGGCCATCGTATAGCGGAAAACCTGCGGATGGCGCGCGCGTTGGGGCTGACGGGCTCGCCCGCGGATCTCGAATACTGGGTGCCCCAGAGCTGGCGCGCCGAGCCGCAGGCGGGCACGCTGGGCATCCATCCCGGCTCCATGGCGTATAAGGGGAACGAATCGAAGCGTTGGCCCTACGAGCGGTTCGTCGCCTTGGCACACGGACAGGCCAAACGTGGACGCCGGGTGCGCTTCTTCCTGGGCCCTCACGAAGCTAAGGAGGCAGAGCGCGCCGAGCAAGACTTTCGCGGCGCCGAGGGAATCAGCATTGTCCGCGAGCCGCTCGGGCAAGCCGCGCGGCGGTTGGCGGAGTGCGAGGTCTTCGTCGGCAACGATGCGGGTTTCAGCCATCTCGCGTCGGGCCTCGGCGTTAAAACTCTGGCGCTCTTCGGAATGACCAGCGAAGTACGAGGAGCTCCCGTTGGGCCAACGATCGCGTTGCGCCCCTCGCTGTGTCCGGCCTGCCACGACGAAGGCTCGCACCGCTTCGAATGTGTACGACGGCTCGACTATCGCTGCATCTTGCGCGATGTCGACTTCGACGACGTGAGTGAAAGAATCGACCGGCTGTTTGACGCCCGGTCGGTTCATCAGGAGTTGACTTTGGAAGGGCCGTTCAGGCTTTACGGAAAGGCATATTCGTGACGGGTCGGTCGGGTCGCCGATGAAGGAACAGACTGTACGAGCGCCGGCGGACGTCGGGGCCCTCGGAGAGGCCTGGGCCGTTCGCGACGTCCTGCGTAAGGCCGTCGTCCCGGTACTTTTTTTCGTGCTTGCCCTGCTCGTGACGGTGGGCTACGGCAGCGGCGTGCAGCTCAACGACGGTCAAGCCGCACTGCATATCGATCCTCTGAAGTTTCTGTGGCAGTTGGTGCACGCCTGGAATCCGGCGCTGCACCTCGGCGAGCACACGGGCTACTGGTACCCGTACGAATCGCCGTATGGATGGGCTTACGGAGTCGCGCAAGCGCTGCGCATTCCGCAGGACTACGCGCAGCACGCCATCGTCTTCGCGGTCTACCTAGCGTGCCTCTTCTCGATGCATTACTGCCTGCGTTACGTTACGCCGTGGCTCGACGAGGTCTCGCGCGTGGCCGGCTCGTGCGCGTACCTCTTCAACATGTACGTGGCGCTGAACTCGCAGGCGCAGATTGTGTGGCTGCTCACGTACGCGACGCTTCCGGCCATGGTGGGGGTCACCGCGCGCGCGCTCCGCGGCGAGATCAATCTCTGGCGCGCGGGGCTCTTCATCGCACTGCTCGTGCTGGTCGGCGGCGGGATGAACCCGCCGCTGGTCGCGATCAATGCGATCATCCTCGCGATCTTCGTTGCGGTTACGATCGTCTTCGACCCTGCGCCGCTGCGCGCGGCGAGGCGGGCGTGGCCGTTCGTCGCGGTGACTGCGGCGGCCACAGTCGCGATCAACCTCTACTGGCTCGTGCCGTTCGTCGATTTCTTTCGGAGCGTCTACCTCAACGGCGTGCTCAGCGAAACGCCTTCGATGCACAATGCGGCGACGTCGTTCGACAACGTCCTGCGCGGCCTCGGTCACTGGGCGACTTTCGTTTCATTCGCAGGCAGGGCGTACTTCCCGTGGGCCGCATCCTACGCGGCAGGCATCTTCGGCGCTCTCCTATGGTTCGTTCCGATCGTGGCGCTCGGCGGCATCGCGTTCAAGCGAAACCAGCGGCCCGCCACGCTCTTCTTTCTCATCGTCACCATCGTCTCCGTGCCGCTGGTCGTGGGATATTACCACGACGCCCTCGGCGATGCCGTGACGGAGCCGATCTACAACGTCTTCTACCGCAACTTTCCCGGATTCCAGATGTTTCGCTTCTCGTATAAGTGGGTCGCCGGAGTCGAATTCGGGATCGGCGCGCTCTACGCGATCTCCGTGTCGGCGATCCTCGCGTGGCTGCGCGAGCATTTTTCGGACGCGCCCTCGGTGCGGCGCTGGAACTGGCTCGCACCGGCCGCGGCGGCGGCCGCCATCGTGATCCCGATCGTCGCGTTCGTCCCGGTTCTGATCAACAAGATGAACTACGCAGGTCCCGTCATCCCGCCGTGGGAGTATCGAGAGAAGTCACTGGTCGGCGACGACCCGAGCCATCGCGTCGCCCTCTTTCCCACCCAGTATCTCGAGCAATTCGACTGGGGCTCGCCGCAGTTCTACATCGAGGATTCGTTCGTCGATCGACCGATGATCTATGGGTTGCTCGGCGGAGAACCCGCAGAGGGTACGGACGTCTGGGTGAGGCGCAGCTATCGCGCCGCCCGCGAAGGATTGCCTTTTGCAGGCGACATGCTCCGCGTATTGGGAGTCGATACGATCCTGCAACGCGACGACTTCATTCCGGCGATCGACTTCAGCTCGCCCGGAGAGTGGCGGTTCAACACGACGACGCTGACCCACGACCTGTTACACCGCGTTGTCGGAGCGACACCGGTGCGTTCGGAAGGACCGCTGCGCGTGTATCACCTGAGCGGCGCGCTGCCGCTCGTCTACGGCGTCACCCACCCGATCGTGAGCACGCTCCCGAAGTACTCGGACGGTTACCTCGGCGACGTGGACGCGATGGCGAGCGGGAAGGCCGTTTTCGAACCCCCGAGCCGCTCGGCCGACGAGTTTTCCTCCGTCCTCACCGAACTCTCGCCGATCCTGCCCGCGTCGTCCGCGCAGATCCGGGATCTCGCGGTCAACGAGGTGATCGCGCACGCGGGCATTCGGATTCACCCGCCCCCCGCCGACGTCGGCTGGACGACCCCGTTTACGGTGCGATCCGCCGGCGTCTACGAGATCTTCGCGATGGAGGAGTCGCTGCTTTACGCGGCCCCTCCCGCGCAGAACCTCGGCATCGACGGGAGCTACTTCTCGCCCCAAACGGCGGACGGCGCCTGGACCGAGTACGGCCAGATCGACCTGCCCTCCGGTGGGCACTTCGTCACGGACGGATATCCCGATCCGAACCTCGTCGTGGCGCTGGTGAGCGTCGACGATCTGCGGGCGTGGCAGGATCGCATCGCCGCTCTCGGCCGAACCCTGCCACACAATCGCGCTACCACGAGCCTGGTCTACGGGCACAAGACCACGGTGACGCTGCCCGCGTCCGGCAAGTATCGGATCACGGCCGGCGCCGTCGCTCCATTCGGACCCGACGGGCAGGCGCGGGCGCGGCTCGCATCCGGCGGCGCCTATCGAGGCGCCTTCCCGGCGAATTTGTCCGGAACGCTTCCGTACGTCTTCGGCCGCGGCGTGGTCGGCACGACTGCGCTGATGATGCCGCCGGCGTGGTACCGCGACGACCCGACGGCATATCAATGGCAGCGCGGGGATCCGACGTCGTGGTTTCTTTTCGCGCGAGAGGCGCACGTGCGCGTCTTCGTGCCGGGCTCGCAGGGCGTGGATGCCAACGTGGCGATGCGCGTCGGTCGGCTGCAGGTGTCGGGCGACATGAGCGTCGCGGTCGACGGCGGCGCGCAGCAGGCGGTCACTCTTGCCGGATCCGCAGCCGCCTCCCAAGCCTACGACAGCGCCACGAGCCTCGGGGGTCCGGCCGCCGCGCTCGCGACGTTCCGGCTAACGCTGCACCCCGGATGGAACGACGTCGCCTTCCGCTTTCACTCAGGCAACGGAGAGCGCGAGGACCTTGGCTCGGGCGAGATCTCTGCGGCCGTGGCTCCCGATCTCTCGTTCAGCGTCGCTCATGCGTTGCGTGCCTCCGCGCAGCGCGTCACCGACTCCGCGTTCAGCGCGTTCCGTGTCGCCGACCCGCCCGATGCGCTCTCCGGCGATCCGGAGCTGACCGGCACGATCGAGAACATGGGGGGGCGCGCCGTTTGGCTCGCGGTCGCCCTCTCAAACGGCGGGCGATATGCCTATCGGGTGTATCCCGTACCGCAAAACGGCGTGTTCGACGTCAACTTCATGCACGCGTTTCCCGACGATTGGGACGACGCGTCGCAGCGCGTCGCGGGGATCTGGTTCCTGACGCGTGGGGCGCACCCGAACTTCTCTTCGATCTACTACACCGTGCACGCGATTCCGGAGAGAGCTCTGCGCCGGCCGCAGTCGCTCGCGAGCCTGCCCATTCGCATCGACGGAAGACCGCTCGGCGCGCAGCCTGTCTCCCTGAGCGCCGGGCGGCACGTCGTCGCCAGCGGCGACAAACAAGTCAAGATCACGCTGCTGAGCATCGACCCCGTCGATCTGCCGCGCACGAACTCGTTCGGGCTGCAGTGGAACCGCCGGTCGCCCACGATGCTCGACGTCACGGCGCGCAAGACGGCGAATCCGTTCCTGCTCGTATTCGGTGAGGCGTTCCATCCCGAGTGGCAGGCGACGCTCAACGGCAGCGAGCCGCTCCCGCACGTCGTGGTGGATGGCGTGGTCAACGGTTGGCTCGTACCGAGTCTTCCCGACGGCGGCGAGATCTCGCTCGTGTTTGTCGGACAGCGCTACTACACGATCGCGGCAGCGCTTTCGATCGTTGCCTTGATCGTTATGATCGTGCTTGCGTGCGCACCCGCGCTGTGGCCGGTTCGCGTATCTGACCGTTGAACGCGTGCGTCTGGGCGTTGGGGCGGGCGCTCGCGTACGCGACGGCGACCGCCATTGCCGCGATCGTGATCGCTTCGCTCGTCTCGGGAGCCGACGCGGAGCGGTTCGCCACTACGGCGTACGTCGCGGCGCTCGTCGCCGCGCTCATCCTCGCGGTCAAGTGGTTTCTACGGGACGCGCCGGTAAGCGGCGTTAGTCGCCCGCGAGGCGCGATCTTCCCCGCGGCGTTTACGTTCACCAGCGGCGTCGGAGCGCTGTTGCTGCTGGGCGCGGCGTTCGCGTCGCAACCGGGCAGCGAGTTGCTCGCCGTCGCGGCCTGCTTTGGGCTCGTCGTCGCCGCGGCGCTCGTGCGTGGGGGCGCAATCTTGTCGGTCAACGCGAAGCTCCTGCACGGAGACCGGCTATCGGTAGCGACGCGCTACGCCGTCGTCGCCGCCGTCGTCGCGCTCGCGGCGCGGGCGTTGCTCTCGTCCAACGTCGGCGAAGGGTTCGTGCGGCTGGCTTATGCGGCCATGGTGATCGCGACCGTCGCGATCGCGGCATCGCTGATCGCACCGACCGCAGCAGGCGCGACGCTGCGCCGCGGCTATGCCAGGGCATCGAGCGCGCTGCGCGCTCCGCAGAGCCCGCGAGTCTTCGCTCGCATGGCCCAGTATGCGGTCGCGACCGCCGTCGCCGGGCTGATTTTGGCGAGCCTGCTCCCCGAGGCGTACGCGGAGCGATTCACGACGACGGCCTATCTCGCGACGATCTTCGCGGCGCTCGGAATCGGCATGACGTGGCGTCTCCGAAACGGCGCGAGCGGCGGTCCGGACGAAGCTTCGGGCGCCCGGTGGCCGCGCTTCGCGCTCGCGGTAGCGGCGCTCTTGGTGGCCGGGAGCGCACTGTCGTTCAGCCCGGTCACCGAGGGGCTGGCCGTGTGCGCGTGCCTGTATCTCATCGGTGCCGCAATTCTTAAGGCAACATCTGAAGAAGTCGCAGCCGCGTAACGAAAGCCCACTCGTGAGACTCGTAGCGGTCGCGGCCGGCGTCGTGTTCGCCGCGTTCGTGAGCGTCAAGGGCGTTCCGACGCTGCGGCACGACTGGAACTGGCCGATCGTGGCAAGCGCGATTCCTTCGTTCGTGAACGAGATGATCGGCGGCTGGCTCCCAAACGGATTCGGCATGCTTAACGCGCATCCGACGATGTACGCCATCGCGCTGCCGATCGGCCTCGGCTTGTGGGTGTTCGGTCCCCTGGCGGCGCTCGCACTGTTTGCGTTCTGCATCGGCTGGCTCAGCGCTCGCAACGCGATTCGCCTTGCGCAGCGGTCGGGCGCCGGCGCCATCGCGGCAGCGGGAATCGGCGCATTCGCGCTGTTCAATCCCTGGGTCTACAACGAGGTCGTCGCGGGACATCTCGTGATGGTGCTCGCGTACGCCGGCGTCATAGGCCTCATCGGCGAGATGCTGCGCGGAACGGCGGCTTCGCCGGTGCGGCTCGCGCTGTGGCTCGTGCTGGTCGAGACGCAGCTGCAGTTCTTCATCGTCGCGATGCTGGCGCTCGCGATCTTTGCCTTCGCAACGAAGAAGTGGCTGCCACCGCTCGCGGGACTCGTCGTTGCGCTCCCGACGATCGTCGGGCTCATCGCCGAGCGCGGCACGATCGTGCGCACACCGTATAGCCTCGCATGGCAAACCTATCAGTCCGTTCCCCCCGGCGCGCTCTCCGCGCTGGGTGGATACTTCCCCGGTTACGCCGATCGAATGGGGCTGGTCGCGGCGATCGCGGTCTGGGTCGTCCTGGCGCTCGCGCTCGCTGGGGTCGTCGCGGCGCGCACGTCCCGCGCCGTGATCGCGGCTGCGCTCGCGAGCGCCGCCCTCTTCCTCATCGTCGCGGGTACGCAAGGGCCGCTCGCCGCGCCCTACACGTGGATCGTCCGCAACGTCCCCGAGAGCGGCGTCTTCCGCGAGCTGTACGACTTGGCCGGGATCTTCGCCGCCGCGCTGCTCGTGCCGGCCGCCGCCGCGCTGCGCGCGCTTCGCCCCGCGGCATACGCATCGCTCGCCGCGGGTGTCACGCTCGCGGCTGCATGGGCGGCCGCGCCGCCGAGCGACCTGTGGGTCGGCGCCGAGGCGTATCCCCATCCCCAGATCGCCGCCGCGCCGTTTACCCGAGTCGCGTTCTTCCCGGCATTTCAGCCGCTTGGCCTGCGCGGCGACGGCGGGGACGGAGCCGATCCCGACACGCGGGGATATCCCGGCGGCGTCGCCGCGCTCAACGAATATCTTCCCGCCTTTCCCGTCAACATGGCCCTGGCGCGCTACGAACAACGCGGCGACGTCGAGCCGCTGCGCGCGCTCGGGGTAGGGGAGGCAGTATCGCGCGGCTGGCTGATCTCCCGCGCGAACGACGTACGCATCCTCCTCGCGGCATCGCCGCCGCCGGCGACGGTCGCGACGCAAAGTGCATCCGTTCGCCGTCTCGCAAGCCCGCTGCCGTTGGTCTCGACGTGCGCGACGAGCCGCGTGGTCGCGTTGCCGACCACGCTAGATCAGTGCGACGTATTCTTCGCCGACGCGGGGCAATCGTATCCAGCCGTCGCGCCGCTATCCGCCGGAAGCGATTCGGTCGACCCGCGAACCGATTGGATCGACGCGCGCCTCGGATTCGCGAACTCCCCGGAGATCGCGCAGGGTCTCGGCGGAGTCTACACGCGTTCGCACGTCCCATTCCACATAGACGCCGGACCCTGGCTGCTTGCGTACGTCAGCGGCCGCTTGAACGATTCGAATGGCCGCACGATCTTCGCGAGTCGCGGCGAGTTCGCGTGGTTGCCGATTTCCCCGGGCGGCGAATCGGTGGTTTGCGACGGACTGTGCGAGCTCGTCGCGCTGAGCCGATCGCTCCCTGCGCTCGCGCCGAAGGCGTCGAGCGACGCGATCTCGGCGACGCCGTTTCGCGCGATCTTTCCTTGGCTATACGTCGTGAACGACGCTCCGGCCGCTGCGCTCCTGCGCCTGAACGAAAGCTACGACGCCGCGTGGGCGGCGGTGCGTTCTTGGCGCGCGTTGCCGCACGTCCGCGTGGACATGGCGGCGAACGGCTGGATCGTAGGCACCCGGTCGCCGGCTCCGATAATTATCGTACAGTTAACTTCCCTTATACAGATGCTTGCCGAACTCTGCGGCATCGTTTGCATAGTGTGGCTCTTGAAGGCGGCCCCGCGAGCGCCGACGAAACGCGGGCCGTGACAGTGACTACTCAAGTACCGTTCGTCGATCTGCGCGCTCAGTTCACGGCATTGCGCGACGAGATCGTTCCTCGCGTGCAACGCGTCATGGAGGACGCGAGCTTCATTTTGGGTCCCGACGTCGGCCGCTTCGAAGAAAATTTCGCGCGCTACGTGGGCGCGCGGCATTGCGTCGGCGTCGAGTCCGGAACCGCCGCGCTGCAGCTCGCGCTGCAGGCCCTCGACATTGGTCCGGGCGATCAGGTGATCATCCCGGCAAACACCTATATCGCCTCGGCCATCGCCGTTTCGGCGATCGGCGCGGAGCCGGTGCTCGTCGAATCCGACGAAAACTACCTAATCGATGCGTCGCGGCTCGAATCCGCGCTGACGCGGCGAACGAAGGCCGTGATGCCCGTGCACCTGTACGGCCAAGTCGCTCCGATGGAGCCGATCTTGAATTTCGCGCAGCGCCACGGCCTTCGCGTGATCGAAGATGCGTGTCAGTCGCACGGTGCGCTACGCGATGGGAAGGCGGCGGGGAGCTTCGGCGACTTCGGATGCTTCAGCTTCTATCCAGGCAAGAATCTGGGCGCCTACGGCGACGCCGGCGCGATCGTGACGAACGACGCCGGACTCGCCGACAAGCTTATCCTGTTGCGCGACTTCGGCCAGCGCAGGAAGTACGAACATCTCGTAAAGGCCGGCAACTGCCGTCTCGATTCCATTCAGGCCGCCGTCCTTGACGTCAAGCTGCGCCATCTGGATCGGTGGAACGCCGCGCGGCGGCGCCACGCGCGCCGCTACGACGCGAAGCTCTCGGAGATCGGCATCACACCGCCCCCGCGGATCACCGACGACGGGCACGTCTACCATCTCTACGTCATCGAGGTAGAGAACCGCGCCAACGTGCAGAGCGTTCTGGGCGAGCGCGGCATCGCGACGGGGATCCACTATCCGGTGCCGATTCATTTGCAACCCGCCTACGCGGATCTGCGGCTCGGGCCGGGCGCGTTCCCGCGCACGGAACGCGCCGCGGAGCGCATCCTCTCGCTCCCAATGTTTCCCGAGCTCACCGACGAGCAGATCGACCTCGTGGTCGGCGCGATCGACGACGCCCGGCGTCTCGTGCACGCCTAGGCGCACGCCGCTGGAGACCGCCATGCCTCGCGAACTCCGGGCGGCCGTCGTGGGGGCGGGCTATTGGGGACCGAATTTGGTCCGCAATTTTCACGCCTCGGACTCCTGGAGCGTCGCCTGCATCGTCGACAGCGATCCCGCGCGGTTGGAGAAGCTGTCGCGACTCTATCCGCACGTCGCCGTGCATCGTACGATTGAGGCTGCGCTGCAAGACGGCGCGGTCGACGCCGTCGCGATCGCGACGCCGCCGCGCACGCATCACGCCCTCGCCGCGCAGGCGATCGAGGCCGGCAAGCACGTCCTGGTCGAGAAGCCGCTGGCGGAGAGCTACGAGTCCGCCTGCGATCTCCTCCAGCGGGCCCAGCGCCGCGGCGTGCGATTGATGACCGACCACACCTTCCTATACACCGGGTCGGTCGAGAAGCTGCGTGCACTGCGCGAAAGCGGCGAGCTCGGCCGCATCTACTACATCGACTCCGTGCGGGTCAATCTCGGGCTCTTCCAGGAAAGTAACGTCGTGTGGGATCTCGGGCCTCACGACGTTTCGATCGTCAACTACGTCTTGGGCGAAGAGCCGTGGGCAGTTTCGCTGCAGCTCGCGGCATGCGTTCACGCCGAAACGCCCGATGTCGCGTTTCTCACCATGTGGTATCCGAGCGGTTGCATCGCGCACGTTCATTTGAGCTGGCTCTCGCCGGTCAAGGTCCGCCGCACGACGATTTCGGCCAGCCGTAAGATGGCCGTCTGGGATGACGTCGATCCGAACGAGAAGATCTACATCTACGACAAAGGCGTCGTGCTGGATCCGACGAGCTCGACGCTGCAGCAGCAGATGGTCTCGTACCGCCTCGGCGACCTGAACGTTCCGCTCGTAGACAACCGCGAGGCCCTCGGAAAGCTCGTCGAGGACTTCGCGCGCTCGATCCGTGACGGCGCGCCGACGCGGTCCGACGGCCGTTTTGGCGCCGGCGTGGTTCGCGTCATCGAAGGCGCGCTGCGCTCCGCCCAAGGCGGCAGCGCGCGAATCGAGCTCGACCCCGCGGCGGTCTCGTGAGGTGAACACGCCGGGCGTGCGCTTCTCGATGATCGTGCCGGCGCTCAACGAGGCGAACCGGCTTCCCGTTCTGCTCGAGTCGATACGGCGCCAGCGTTATCCCAGAGAGCTGATCGAGCTGTTGGTCGCGGACGGCGGCTCGACCGACGCCACGGTCACCGTCGCGCAGTCCTACGGCGCGACCGTCGTTCCCAACCCGATACGCCGGGCCGAACCCGGCGTGGGCATGTTGATGGAGCGCGCGACCGGGGACGTCGCGGTGATTCTCGCGGCAGATAACGTGCTGCACGACGACCTCTTTCTCGACCGGCTCTCGCGACCGTTCGCCGATCCCCGGATCGCCGCGGCGTTTCCGGCGCTCGTAAACACGCCGGCCGACGGCGCGACGACGCGATATTTCAACGCCTTTAGCGATCCCTTCAATCACTTCGCCTACGGCGGAGCGACCTCGCCCATATCCTATGGACGCACGTACCGCGTGAGGCGGCGCACCCACGACTACGTCGTGTACGATTTCGCCTCCGGCCCCGTGCCCCTGATCGCGTTGGCGCAGGCGTTCGCGATTCGGCTGCCCTACCGCAAGCCGACCGGGACGGACGAAGACGACGTCGCGCCGGTAGAGATGCTGATCGGAGCGGGACGCGAGATCGCGTTCGTGCCGGGCGCGATGCTCGAGCACCACACCGTGGGTGGAATCGGCGACGCCTTGCGCAAGTTCGGACCGCGGTTTCGCGCGCGCATGACCGATGCGGGACAACCGATGTGGGGCCGGTTGCGCTCCTCGCGCCGCGCGCAACGCTCGCGCGCGTATCTGTGGCCATTCTATTCGGTCAGTTTCGTCTTTCCGCTCGTGGCGGCGCTGTACGGCTTGGCGCGCGACCGCCGCACCGAGTGGCTCTATCATCCGTTCGTGAGCGCGGCGTTCGGGTTCGAGTTTTGGCGGCAGGCGACGATCGTGGCATTCGAGCGTCTGAAGTTAGGTGCGACTCGTGCCCATTGATCCGAGCGTCGTGTTGGGCAAGGGCGTCACGATCTATCACGAGAGTCTGGTCAACCTCTACGGCTGCCGCGTGGGCGACGACACGAAGATCGGGGCCTTCGTAGAGATACAGAAAAAGGCGATCGTGGGGAGCCGCTGCAAGATCTCGTCGCATACGTTCGTGTGCGAGGGCGTGACGATCGAGGACGAGGTCTTCGTCGGCCACGGCGTGATGTTCGTCAACGACCGGTATCCGCGGGCGACGAATCCGGACGGCTCGTTGCAGAGCGAGGCAGACTGGAGCGTCCTGCCCACCAAGGTGTGCCGCGGTGCGTCGATCGGCAGCAACGCCACCATCTTGCCGAACCTGACGATCGGGGAGCACGCGCTGGTCGGCGCGGGCGCCGTGGTGACGCGCGACGTCCCGGACTTCGCAATCGTCGCCGGCGTGCCGGCGCGCGTCGTGGGGTCTACGCGGCCGTCATAGCGGCGATGCGTCGTGGGGTAGCCAGCGCAGCCGAAGATCCCTCACCTGGATAGTTCCCGAGTGGTGGAAGATGTAGAACCGGTTGTCGGGACCGACGTAGACCGTGTCGTTGGTCAGCGGAACCCGGCCGTAGAAGACGATGACGTTGGTCTCGGGACTATAGACCGCCCTCCATTGGTATCCGGAGGGCAAATGCGCGTAGTCGTAGTGAGAGGAGGGGGCACAGCTCGCGACGATCGTCGCGAGGCTCGATATGATGAGGCGCCTTAAGCGGCGGCCCGTTAGTACGACCGCACGTTGCGCAGACCGGCGGCTCTAAAGGCCGTTACGACCGCCTGCGTATCCGCTCCGGCGTCGGGGTAAAGGACCACGGCTCGGCCATCCGCGACGGCCTGATCGAAATTGTCGACCTCGTCCGGCGGAATCGCGAAACCGGTGAGAAAGCGCGAGCTGCCGGCGCGGTGCGAGAACGAACCCAGCGTCGCCTGCCGGCTGCCGATTCCCGGAACGCCCGTGCCGCCCGAGTCGCCCATGATTCCCATGCCTTTCGTCATGTCGTCGGCGAGGGAGTTCGACTCCATATCGGCAGCCACGTCGACGAACTCAAGCGCCGTCGAATCCGTGTCGGTGGCGGCGCTGCTCACGACCTTGACCTTGCTAAGATCGAGCTGCTGCGCCGAAAGGGCGCTCTCGAGTGCTTTCGGGTCGGATTGGGGAAAGATACCGACGACCAAGCCTTCTGTCACGCGACGGGACTCCTTGTAGCGACCTACGACCCCACTAGCCTTTGTAGACTCGGATGGCGTGTGCGAGGCGTTCGACGCCGATTCGGATATTCTTCTCCGACGCGTTGGAAAAATTCAAGCGCATGCCGTCGTGCACGTTGCGGCCAGGATAGAAATTGACTCCCGGTACGAAGACGACTTTCGATTGGGCGGAGATGCGCAATAGCTCCGTCGTGTCGACGCCGGGGACGGTTACCCACAAGAACATTCCGCCCTTGGGGCGCGTAAAGCTGACCCGCTCCGGCATGAACTCCGCGAGCGCCGACGCCATGACGCCGCGGCGCACCGAGTACGTCGCGGCGATGTTTCGGACGTGCGCGTCGAAGGCGTCGCCGTCCCGGGCGTACTGGTAGAAGACGTATTGCGCGAACGTGCCGCTGTGCAGGTCGGCGCCCTGCTTCGCCAGGACGACCTTCTCGCGGATCTCTTCGTCCGGGATCACGAGCCATGCGATCCGCATGCCGGGCGCCATGATCTTGCTCGCGGTACCCGAGTAGATGATCGGCCCCGTGGTTTCGTACGAGAGCAGCGACGGCAAGTCGTTCCCTTCGAAGCGGAGTTCGTTGTAGGGATCGTCCTCGACGATCGGCAGCCCGAACTCCTCGCAGATACGGACGACGCGCTCGCGCCGCGGCCCCGAGAGCGTTCGTCCCGTCGGGTTCTGGAAGTTCGGAACGAGATAGAGAAACTTCGGGAACGGGTCGGCGTGCTCCAGGACGCGCTCGAGGGAATCGGGCACCAGGCCCTCCTCGTCGGCGTCGACGGTCAGATAGCGCGTCTGATAGGCGTCGAATGCCTGGATCGCGCCCAGATACGACGGGTCCTCGAGGACCACGTGGTCGCCCGGATCGAGGAACACCTTGCCGACGAGGTCGAGCCCCTGCTGTGAACCGTTGACGATGCTGACGCTCTCCGCGTCGACGATGCGGCCGAGGCGCCGCGTCAGGCGCTCCGCGACCCACTTCCGCATCTCCGGGATCCCCTCGGTCACGCTGTATTGGAGCGCGGCGGGTCCGTAGTGCTCCATGACCTCGCGCGCGGCCTCGCCTATGGCCGTGGTGGGAAAGAGCTCCGGCGCCGGCAGGCCGCCGCCGAACGAAATCACGTCGGGCTGCTGCGTGACCTTCAGCATCTCGCGAATCGTCGAAGCCCGCAGGTGAGCCGTGCGCTCGGCGAACCTCGCGGCTCGCGAGATGGTCGTCATCACGCTACTATTACCCAGCGGTCATGGGGGGTCCGCTCAGGGGGGCGCGCGGCGAGGGCGCGCCGCGGTCGATCGGGGCGGCGATCGTGTCGGCGGCAAACGAGAGTATCGTCGCGCCCAGACCGATGAGTCCGACGAGGATGAGCACGAGCGTGCCGACGACCGGAACCAGCTCCGCCGCGGTGATCAGCGCGATGCCGACCAGCAGCGCGACGAGCGGCGAGGGCGTCGTCGATGGACTCAACATCTCGCACAGCCGGCGCCCGATCAACAGCGCGAGCGCCGCGGTGCCGAGGAAGACGCTCGCGAGAACGAAGACGAGCTCGAGCAGTATCAGTGGTATGAGCAGGATGGTGATCGCCAGCAGCACGGCGAGTGGAACGATTGCGATACAGCCGAGCAGACCCGCGGTGACCGAGAGTCCGGGGTGACGCTCTAGCCGATCGAGCACCATGCGCGTGCGCAGCGGAAAGATAAGGAAGATCAGCAGCGCCAGCAGGTTCCAAGAGAGCCGCCACAACAGCCGGTGGTCGGGGACGAAAGGATTGTAGACGGACTCGCTCGGCGCCCATGGAACGACCGCCTGTGCCACGGCGCCGCCGAGCTGGTTGATCTGTCCGGTGACTACCCCGCCGGGTCGCGTGTCGCAGCTGCCGCCGATGGCGGTGCAGTCGCCCTCGACGATGCCGGCGATGGCCGCGTCGCCGAAGATGACGGTAAGGTCGCCTTCGACGACCTGTCCCGGCTCAACGACGACCGAGCCGAAGTACGTTCCGCCGTGATAGACGGCTCGCGGGTAGGCAGAAGCGGGCGCGGCGCAGAGCGTCAGCACCGCCGCCAAGGTTCCCAAGATGATTGACCAGCGAAACTTCACGATCGGGATCCTCGTGTCAGGTAGAGGGCCATGAGTGGCCGCACGTGCCGGTACCCGTACGCGACGGCGCACAGCAGAAGCACGTCGAGCAACAACACGCCGGTCATCAATGCGGCGGCCAGCGGCGTCGCCGGCGCCAGCGCGTGAGCGGCAGCCGCGAGTGCGGCGAAACCGTGCCGTTCGGACAGGGCGAGCGTTCCGGCCGCCGCGGTGAACCCGCGGGACCGCAGCCCTACCAGCACCAGCGCCCACGCGATCGCGAGATATGCAAGCAAGACGAGGCCGAACGAGATGCGGCGCCGAGCTCGCGGCGGCGCAAGGCGAGCGGCCGTTACTACGGATGCCGTAAAGTCGGCGCCAACGCTGCCGGGCGGGCGCGCGGTCTCGAGCAGCGCGTCGATTACGCGCAGCTCGCGCAAGAGCGCCGCGCAGCGGCCGCACCCGCGGAGGTGCCGGGCGACCGCGCCACCCTGCCGCGGCGGCAGGCTCGCCTCGAGATAGGCATCCAGCAGCGGCTCACACGAGGAGCAGCGCATTCGTGCCTCCTCTCGCGACGGGATAGGTCAGGGCTTCGACCGCTGCGGCCTCGCGCTCGCGCATCTTTTTCGTGAGGGCGATCTTCCCGCGATGGATGAGCGTCTTCACGTTGCCGAGCGATAGTCCGAGCGTGCTCGCGATCGTCTGATACTCCATGTTGTCGAAGTAACGCAGCGCCAACACGGTGCGCGTTCGCTCGGGCAGCTCGGCCAGCGCAGAGCGCAGCTCGCGCTCCGCCTCCTCGCGCAGCACGCCGCCCGCGGGGTCGGCGTCGCGCGAGGGATCGGGGAGGGAGCTTTCGATGTCGTGCTCCGGCGAGAGTTCTTGGAGCTGCGGTGTACGCAGCGACTTTGAGAGATACGTTCGAATCACGTTTCGCGCAATTTGGTAGATCCAGGTCGAGAACTTTCCGAGTTGAGGGTTGAACGTTCCGAGATGAGCGTATGCGCGCAGAAACGTCTCCTGCGATAGGTCCGCCGTCTCCGAAGGGTTGCGCACCGTTGCGCCGATAAAGTTCGCGATACCGCGCTTGTAGCGATCCACTAGCACGCCGAAGAGCTCCCTTTCGCCGGAGCGCACTCGTTGCACCAGAGCTTCGTCACTCTGATCACGGAATGCCATCCCTTCTCGATTCTGTTCCTCTGGCGGCTCTTACCTCGGCCAGGCGGCGTTTGTTACGCGCCGCGCAGCGCGCCCAACGAGGGGCTCACGGCGTCGCGGGCGGACAGGATGGGCGGCCCCCCTGGAAGCGGCCACTCGACCCCTAAGTCCGGGTCGTTCCACGCGACGGCGACCTCGTGCACGGGGTCGTAGGCGGAGCTCTGCTTGTACGCGACGACCGTTTCATCTTCGAGCGCGAGGAAGCCGTGCAGAAATCCTTTGGGAACGTAAATTTGCTTCCCCTGGACCGCGTCGAGCATGGTGCCGTACCAGCGCCGGCGCGTCGGGCTCGAGGGTCTCAGGTCCACGATCACGTCAAAGATGCTGCCCCGCAGGACCCCCACCAATTTGGCCATTCGCGCGTCGCCGTGCAGTCCTCGCAAGACGTTGCGGCGCGACAGCGAAAGGTTGTCTTGCACGAACGTTTCTTCGACGCCGCATTGGCGATAGCGATCGAGCGAGTACGTTTCCTTGAAATAGCCTCGTTCGTCCGTGAAGATGCGCGGTGTGAGCACCAAAGCGCCGGTGAGAGGTAAATGCTCGATCTCCATGAGAACGAGGGTACTATGAACGGAAGCGTGAGTCCACCGGGCACGCTGGTGCTGCGGCGTGGACTCGAACGCCTTCGCGCGAGCGCGATGCTCAAACAGAGCATGCTCGTTTTTTCCGCGAGCATGGTGCTGAACGTCTGCGGGTTCGTCGCGCACGCGATCGCGAGCCGTCAGCTGGGCGTAACCGTTTACGGCGGCCTCTACGCGCTGCTCAACGCAGCAGTGATCCTCGCATTCCCGGCGGCCTTCGTCGCGCCGGTCGTCGCCCAGCTCGCGGCCGAGTTTCGCGCGCTGCACGACGACGGGCACCTCCGCGGCTTGACGGACAGCGTCGCGGGCGCGTTCGCGAAGCTCGCGGTGATCTATCTGGTGATTGCGGCACTCGGCGCCGTCCCGTTCGCGCGGTTCCTTCACGTGCCGACGTGGTCGGTTCCGTTCGTTGGCCTCATCGCGGGCGCCGCGCTGTTCCTGAGCGCGCTGCGCGCGGTCGCGCAAGGAACGCAAGACTTCTTCGGATATGCGATATCCAACTCGGTCGAAGGCATCGCGAAGGTGCTCGGCATCGGGCTGCTCGTCGCGATCGGGCTCAAGCTCGGCGGCGGGATTTCCGGTTTCCTCTTCGGACCGCTCGCCGCGTTGATCTATCTCGGGTTGCGGCTGCGCCGGCGTTACGCCGGGGCTCAAGCGCATCGCGTCCGCTACGATTGGCGCCGGATCCTCAACGCGGGCGCCGGCGCGGCCGCGGCGACGATCGCGGTGACGCTGATGGGTTCGGCCGACGTCGTCTTGGTCAAGCACTTCTTCGATGCTCACGCGGCCGGGCTCTACGCGGCGGCGTCGCTGGGCGGAAAAATCCTGCTCTATTTGGTCGGATTCATACCGACCGTGCTCCTCCCGCAGGCAGCGGACCGTCACGCGCGCGGCGCGCAGACGCGCGAGGTGCTGGTGGCGAGCCTCTTGATGTTCGCGGTCGTCGCGTGCGGCGGGCTGTTCGTCTTTCGCTTCTTCGGCACCGACGTGCTCCACGCGCTGGTCGGGCACGCGTTCGACGCGGCGTCGCCGCTGCTCGTGTCTTACGGCTTGGCGATGGTCATGCTGGCGCTGACGAATTCGCTCACGTTCTACGGTATCGCGACGCACCGCTTGGCGTTCACCGTGCCGCTCTTCATCTGCACGTTCGGCACGCTCGGCGCGATCGCTGCGATCCATCCGAATCTCGCGACCGTCGTTGAGATCATGGTCGTCGGGAACCTCGCAGCGGCGCTGGCGGTCGCGATCGCGTTGATCGCACAACGTAATACGACGGGCCGGCGGTCGACGGTGTGAAGCGCGTCCTGTTGATTGGCGGTTCCGGACGGCTCGGGACTTCCATTCGACGGCGCTGGCGCGACTGCGAGATCGTTGCACCCGCACACGGCGAGCTCGACCTGAGCGACGCCGGCGCGCTCGCCCGCGAAGTCGCCCGCATCCGGGCCGACGTCCTGATCAACTGCGCGGCGTTTCACGACGTGGACCGCTGCGAGACCGAGCCCGTGCCGGCGTTCTTGACCAACGCGATCGCGGTCGCCGGCGCGGCACGCGTTGCGCGCGATGCCGGCGCCGCGTTCGTGACGGTCAGTACGGACTACGTCTTCGACGGCGCGGCCGACTCGCCGTATACGGAAAACGACGCGCCGCATCCGCTTTCCGTCTACGGCACCTCGAAGCTCGCGGGCGAGTATCTCGTCGAGTCGCTCGGTGGGCGCGCGTTCGTCGTACGCACCTGCGGGGTGTACGGTCCGGCCGAGTCGGAGTCGCGCCGGCCTGGCCTGGTGGAGCGCGTGCTCGCGAGCGGCGAGGGCGGTCCGCTGCGGGTGGTCGGCGATGTGTACGCCTCGCCCACCTTCGCCGGCGATCTCGCCGACGCGCTGCGCCGCCTCATCGAGACCTCGGCTTACGGCCTCTACCACGCCGTCAACGCGGGTCCCGTGAGCTGGTACGACTTCGCCGCCGAAACGGCGCGGCTGGCGCGGGTCGACGCGGCGATCGAGCCTATCCGGGCGCGCGAGCGGACGTCCGCGGCGCCGCGCCCGCGCTTCTCGGCGCTCTCCAGCGCCAAACTCGCCGCATTGGGCATCCCCATGCCGTCGTGGCGCGAGGGCCTGGCCGCGTACTTGGGGGTTTCCCGGACCTTCGGATAAGATAGACAGCACCGTGGAACTCAAGATCGACCGGGAGCGCGTGGCACGCTGCCGCGAGCTCGCGTCGGCCATCGTCGCGCCGGTGGAGGCGTTCATCGCGGCCCATTCGACCGTGTCGGTCGAGCGCGCCGTGCTGCGCCTCTTAGGCGTGGACGGGATCACCCCCGACGAGATCCCGATCCCCAACGCCATCCTGGACGCACTGGCCCCGGACGAGCGGCGGCGCGGCGCGGCCCTCGCGTTCGGGAAAGCGCTGGCCGAAACGGGCCTCGAGCCCCCGGCCCTGGGCGAGGCGCTGGGCCTGCGCCGGTTCGCGCTCGAACAGTTCGCGCAGACGCCGGAAGCCGCGGCGCGCGGCGCGCTGCGTCCGCACGTCGAGGCGGCGCTGAGCCGGATTGACGCGCAGCGCGAAGAGCGCGCGCGCCGGCTCGCGCGACTGCCGCAGCTCCCGCCGCCGCTGCTCTACGTGATCGTCGCGAGCGGCAATATCTATGAGGACCGTAGCGCCGGCGTGGCCGCCGCCGAGGCCGGCGCGCAAGTCGTCGCCGTCATCCGCTCGACCGGGCAGTCGCTGCTCGACTTCGTGCCGTTCGGTCCCACGACCGAAGGCTTCGGCGGCACGTATGCGACCCAGGCGAACTTCGCGATCATGCGCGCGGCACTCGACGAGGTCGGCGAGCGATTGGGGCGTTACGTGATGCTGACCAACTATGCGAGCGGCCTGTGCATGCCGGAGATCGCGGTGATGGCGGCGCTCGAGCGGCTCGACATGCTGCTGAACGATTCGATGTATGGGATCCTCTTCCGCGACATCAACATGAAGCGCACCTTCGTCGATCAGCACTTCAGCCGAATGCTCAACGCGTATTCGGGGATCATCATCAACACCGGAGAGGACAACTACCTTACGACCGCCGACGCGGTGGATCAGGCGCCCGCGGTGCTCGCGTCGCAGTTCATCAACGAGGAGTTCGCCCATCGCGCCGGCCTGCCCGACGATCAGATCGGGCTCGGCGATGCCTACGAGATCAATCCGGATCTCGAAGACAGCTTCCTCTATCAGGTCGCTCAGGCTCAGCTTGCCCGCGAGATCTTCCCGCACGCGGCGCTCAAGTACATGCCGCCTACCAAGCACATGACGGGCGACGTCTTCAAGGGACACCTGATCGATGCGATGTTCAATCTCACCTCGGTGATGACTGGGCAGAGCATCCATCTCTGCGGAATGCTTACCGAGGCGATTCACACGCCGTTCTTGGGCGACCGCGCTCTCTCACTCGAAAACGCCCGCTATATCATGAACACCGCGCGTCACCTTGGCGATGAGATCGTGCTGCGGCCGGGCGGAACGATCGAGCGGCGCGCGCACGACGTGCTCGCCGCCTGCGAGTCGCTGCTGCGGCGCGTGTCCGAGATCGGGCTGATGGCCGCGATCGCTTCCGCGACGTTCGCCGACGTTGCGCGTTCGCCGGACGGCGGCCGCGGGTTCGAGGGCGTGTTCGCGCGCGCCGACGACTACTTCAACCCATTCGACGAAGCCCTGAGATTTGCGATCGCCTCATGAGTAGGATCGTGAAGCCGTACGGCGATACGCAAGACGACGGAAAGGTTCAGCTGTCGTTCACGCTCCCGGTGGAGTGGAGCGAAGCGGCCGACGAGGCAGCGCGTCAGCTCGCCGGCAAGATGGGCTTCACCGACGCGCAGGTCGTGGACGGCCGTCCGATCGCGACGGGCTTTTCCTTCTTCGTCGTGTACGCCAGCACGCGCGAGGGCGTGGACGTCGACGCCGTTGTGGCGCCGTCCGCGCGCAGGCACGAGATGTCGATGGACGAGATCGACGCGTTCGTCGCCGAACGCATCGGGCGGAAGCTCCGCGTCGCCGGCGCATGCATCGGATCGGACGCACACACGGTCGGCATCGACGCGATCCTCAACATGAAGGGGTACAAGGGAGACTACGGCCTCGAACGCTATCGCATGTTCGAGGCGTTCAACCTCGGCAGCCAGGTCGCACCCGAGGAGCTCGTGCGCTATGCGAAGGAGCACCGCATCGATGCGCTGCTCGCTTCGCAAGTCGTCACGCAGAAGGGCAGCGACATCAAGAACTTCACGCAGCTCGGCGAGCTGCTCGAGGCCGAGGGGCTCCGCGACCACGTGGTCTTGATCTGCGGCGGCCCGCGCGTTACCAATCGCTTGGCGAGCGAGCTCGGCTACGATGCGGGCTTCGGACGCGGCACCCTTCCGAGCGCCGTCGCCGCCTTCATCGCGGTTACGCTGGCCGAGCGCCTGCGCCGGCCCGTAGCATCGAGATAACGCGCGGCGTGCCCAAAACCGCACTCGTCACCGGCATCACGGGTCAGGATGGCTCGTATCTCGCCGAGCTCCTATTGGAGAAGGGCTACCGCGTCGTCGGCATGACGCGGCGCACGAGCACGGAGGTGCACGAGCGCATCGAGCACATCGTCGACGACGTCGAGATCGTTTCCGGCGACCTGCTCGACCAGAGTTCGGTCACGTCGATCCTGGCCGACGTGCGCCCCAACGAGATCTACAACCTCGCGGCGCAATCGTTCGTTCCGGCTTCGTGGACGCAGCCGGTGCTCACGGGTGAGTTCACTGCGCTGGGCGTTACGCGCGTGCTGGAGGCGATCCGCCACGTCGATCCGACGATTCGCTTCTATCAGGCGTCCAGCTCCGAGATGTTCGGAAACACGCCCGAGTCTCCGCAGAACGAGAGTACCGGCTTCTATCCGCGCAGCCCGTACGGCGTCGCGAAAGTCTACGGACACTGGATCACCGTCAACTATCGCGAGTCGTACGGCCTCTACGCGTGCAGCGGGATCTGTTTCAACCACGAGTCGCCCCGCCGCGGGAAGGAGTTCGTGACGCGCAAGATCTCCGACGGCGTGGCCCGCATCAAGCTCGGCCTGGCCAAGGAGCTGCGGCTCGGGAACCTCGACGCGCACCGCGACTGGGGCTACGCCGGCGACTACGTGCGCGCGATGTACCTGATGCTGCAGCAGGAGGCGGCCGACGACTACGTGATCGCGACGGGACGAACGCACAGCGTGCGCGACTTCGTACGCATCGCATTCGAGGTCGCCGGTCTCGGTTCGTTCGAGCCCTACGTCGTTATCGATCCGCGCTTCGTCCGGCCCGCCGAAGTCGACCGGCTGATCGGCGACGCCGCGAAGGCGCGTCGCGTGCTGGGTTGGGAGCCCAAGGTGAGCTTCGAGCAGCTCGTCGCCATGATGGTCGAGTCGGACATCAAACGGTGCGAGCGCTCGTAACCGGCGCACGCGGCTTCGTCGGCCGATATTTGCTCGTCGCGCTGCGCGACTCGGGCGCGGAAGCCCTCGATTGCACGGCCGACGTGAACGACTCTGCGGCGCTGCGCGCGGCGCTCGAAACGTCGCGGCCGACGGTGGTCTTCCATCTCGCTGCGCAGACCTTCGTTCCGGAAGCGCTGCGCGCGCCGCTGGAGACGTACGAGACCAACGCCATGGGGACGGCTCGTCTCGCGGCGGCCGTTCGCGGTTATTCCGGCGAGATGCCGCCGCGGATCGTCTTCGCGAGCTCCGCCGAGGTATACGGCGCACGCGACGCCGGCGAGTATCCCCTCGTCGAGACGCTCGATCTGCGTCCCGTCAATCCGTACGGCGCGAGTAAGGCCGCTGCGGAGGCGATCTTATTGGGAGAAGCGAGCAGCTTGGGTCTCGACGTCGTCATCACGCGGGCGTTCAATCACATCGGACCGGGTCAGGATGAGCGATTCGTCGTGGCATCGTTTGCGGCTCAGCTGGCACGCATTGCGGCGGGCAGCCCGCCGCAGTTACTTGTCGGGAACCTCGAGGCGGCACGCGATTTCCTCGACGTCCGCGACGTCGTCCAAGCCTACATCGCGCTTGCGCGCGAAGGCGAGTCGGGCCAGATCTACAACGTATGCAGCGGACGAGCGGTCACGATCCGCGACGTGCTCCGCGAGCTCATCGCGATCGCCCGCGTGCCGGTCGAGGTTCGCGAGGATCCCGAGCGTAACCGTAGCGCCGACATGCCTTTATCGGTCGGCAACCCGGCGAAACTGCGCGCCCGCACGGGATGGGGGCCGAAGGTACCGCTCGTGCGATCACTGCGCGACATTTACGAGGCACAGCGTGACGCAGCAAGAGTTCGTCTTTAAGAACCGAGGCCTGTTCCTGACGCTGCCGGCGGCGGCGCTGGCGATCTTTGGGCGTCCGAGCGCCGCAAGCATCGCGCTCGGGTTGCCGCTCGCAGTCGCGGGCGAGCTCATACGATGCTGGGCGGTCGGGTACTCCGGCGCGACGACGCGCAACGACGCGGTCACCGCACCTGAGCTCGTTACCAGCGGCCCATACGGTTACGTCCGCAACCCTCTGTACATCGGCAACTTCATCACCGCCGCCGGCTTCGCGATCGCGTTTACCGGAAAGAATTCGGACGCGGCGCGGTTGGCGCTGGTCGGCGGATCGCTGGTCGCAATGGCGGCCGTGTACGCGATCATCGTGCCGCACGAGGAGGCCTTCCTGCGCTCGAAATTCGGCGCGGCGTACGAGCGCTACTGCGAACGCGTTCCGCGCCTAATCCCGCAGCGCCCTTCGACGACCTCAGCGCAAGTTACGTGGGACGCGGGCACGCTGATTCAAGCCGAGAGTAAGACGTTCGCGCTCTTCGGCGCGATGCTCTCGGCCCTAGCGGTCAAGGCTCGCGGCGCGTAGCGCTAGGATGTCGACCCAACGCCGGCTCACGCTGGCGCTCGCGGCGACCGCGCTCGTCGCGGTGGTCGAGTTCTGGGGCGGCGCGGTGTCGCGCAGCCTCGCCCTCACTAGTGATGCCGCGCACGTGTGCATGGACGCGTTCGCAATGGCCCTCGCGCTGCTCGCCGCGATCGGTGCGGCGCGGCCGGCGGATCCGCGGCGCACCTACGGCTACGGCCGCATCGAGGTGCTCGGCGCCCTCGCCAACGGAACGCTGCTGCTCGTCGCCACGATCGCGATCGTGTATGCGGCGGCGCGCCGTTTCGCCGCGCCGGTCGAGCCGCACGCCGCGGTCATGACGTACGTCGCCGCCGCGGGCCTCGCCGCCAACGTCGGCGTCGGGATGCTGCTGCGGCCCGGCGGACGGCGCGACCTCAACGTTCGTGCCGCGTTGTTTCACGTGCTCGGCGACGCGCTCGGCGCCGTCGCCGTGATCCTCGGCGGCGTCGTCATCGCCGTCACGCATCTCGCGTGGATCGATCCGATGCTCTCGCTCTTCGTCGCGGGAATCATCGTCGTCGGCGTCGCGCGCGTGATGCGCGACGCGACACGCGTCCTGCTCGAGAGCGTTCCGGAAGGCGTCAGCTCGGCCAAGCTCACCGCGCACCTCGAGAGGATCGGCGGCGTGACCGGCATTCACGATCTGCACGTGTGGTCGATCGGCAGCGGCTCGCACGCGCTCTCCGCGCACGTGCTGCTCGACGACCGGCGCATCAGCGAGGCGACCGAAGTGCTGCGCGAGATCACGGCGTGCGCGGAGTCGCACTTCGGCATCGCACACGTCACAATCCAATTCGAATGCGAAACTTGCCCGATAGTCGTGAAACACTAGAGGGTCGCGAGCACCCCCGACGTGTCGCGTAGGCGGCGTGTGAATGCGCCGCCCTTCGACTCGCTTCGCTCGCTCAGGACAGGCTCCGCGCATGGAGGGCGGGAGCGGCGCAGAGGCCGAGTGCAGCGAGGCGCCGGATGCGCCGAGCAAACGGCCGCCCAAGCGACATGTCGGGGACGCAAAGCGACCCTCTATGGGCGAGGCAACCCTCTAGGCTTTGCGGAGTTTGAATAGAATTGCAATGGCTATGACTGAAATGAATTCAAAAACCGTCGTTCTCGGAATGGCGCGCACGCCGTTCGGCAAACTGGGGGGAGCGCTCGCTCCGCTTTCGGCAACGACGCTGGGCGCGGTCGCGCTGACCGCCGCCGTGGAGCGCTCGAAGATCGATCCATCCGAGATCGAGCACGTGACCTTCGGCGAGGTGTTGCAGGCCGGCGTCGGGCAGAACCCCGCGCGGCAGGTGCTCTTCAAGGCCGGACTCGCCAAGACGGTGACGGCGGACACGATCAACAAGGTCTGCGCGTCGGGCATGCTTGCCGTCGTCAACGCGATGCGCTCGATCAACGCCGGCGCGAACGCCCTCGTCGCGGCGGGCGGGATGGAGTCGATGTCCAACGCACCCTACCTGCTGCGCGATGCGCGCTGGGGCTATCGCTTCGGCGACGGCACCCTCGTCGACGCGATGATCTACGATGGGCTGTGGGACCAGTATTTTCCAATGACGATGGCGACGCAAGGCAGCAAGGTCGCCACCGAGCTTCAACTTACGCGCGAGGAGCAGGATCAGTTCGCTTATCAGAGTCATCGCCGCGCCGCGGATGCGCACGCGGCCGGTCATCTAGCGGACGAGATCGTGCCCGTGAGGGTCGCGAGCAAGGCCAAGGACAAGGTCGTCGTCGAGCGGCTGCCGCGGCTGGGGAAGGTCCGCATTCCGGTTTCGGTCGGCGCGCCGAACCGGGTATGGGAACACGAGCCATCGCAAGAGTTCACGCTCGACTACTCGGCGTACGCCCCGTTCGTCACCGGCGATCAACCGCACGTAGTCGTGGATCGCGACGAGTCGGTTCGTTCCGACGCGAGTATCGAGGCGATGGCGAAGCTGCGTCCGCTCGAGCGCAACGGTACCGTGACGGCCGGCAACGCCCCCGGCGTCAATGACGGCGCCGCGGCGCTAATCCTCGCCGACGCCGGATACGCCGCGGGCCACGGTTACGAGGCTCTCGCCACGATCGTCGATCACGACACCGTCGCGTGGGACTCGCCCTACATCAGTCTGACGCCCGCGATGGCCGCGCACAAGCTGCTGGACCGCACGGGATATCGCGCATCCGACGTCGCGGTGTGGGAAATCAACGAGGCGTTCTCCGCCGTCGCGATTGAGTCCGCGCGCCGGCTCGAGCTCGAGGAAGGCTCGTTCAACCGGTTCGGCGGCGCGGTCGCGATGGGGCATCCGATCGGCGCCTCGGGAGCGCGCATCGTGGAGACTGTCATCAATCAGCTGCGCAAGCGCGGTGGCGGCCTCGGCATCGCCGCGATCTGCTCCGGCGGCGGCCAAGGCGACGCGCTATTGATAGCCGTTTGATTGCGGAAACGCGGGCGCAGTTCGAGCTGACCGACGAGCAGCGCGCGGTCGGGGCGCTCGCGGCCGAGCTCGCGCAGCGCGAGATCGCGCCGTTCGTCGCGGAATGGGATCGCGGCCACGTCTTTCCCCGCGAGCTGTACGTTAAGCTGACACACTCCGGGCTCATGGGGATCTTGGTTCCCGAAGAGTACGGCGGCGCGGGCGCCGGTTACGTCTCGTACGCGCTTGCCATCGAGGAGCTCGCGCGAGTGGACGCGGGCACGGCGGTGACCGTATCGGTGCACTCGATGATCTGCTCGGCGATCCTGAAGCTAGGGACGCCGGCGCAGCGGGAACGCTGGCTGCGGCCGCTCGCTTCCGAGAACGTCATCGCCGGCTTCGCGTTGACGGAGTCGGATGCGGGCTCGGACGCGGCCGCACTTCGCGCGACCGCGCGGCGCACCGATAACGGCTACGTGCTCAACGGCCGCAAGCAGTGGTGCAGCACCGGGAGTTATGCCGGCGTCGTCATGGGCATGTTCCGGACGGGCGGCGCGGGGGCGCGCGGCGTGAGCGCCTTCCTCATCGAGCCGAGCCTCGCGGGCGTCACCGTCGAGCGCGTGACCGACAAGCTCGGCATCCGCACGAGCAACACGTGCGACCTCGCGTTCGACGACGTCACTCTCGGCGCGGACGCGCTGCTGGGTGCGGAGGGCGCGGGATTCGGCAACGCGATGACCGCGCTGACGGCGGGGCGCATCGGCATCGCTTCGCAGGCGATCGGAATCCTGGCTGCGTGCCTGGATGAATCCGTGAAGTTTGCCAAGGAGCGGGTGGCGTTCGGCAAGCCGATCGGCGCGTTCGAGGGCGTCTCGTTCAAGATCGCTCAGATGGCGATGGACCTCGACGCGGCACGGATGCTCACCTATCGGGCGGCGGCCCTGGCCGACGCCGGCGAGCCGTTCGCGCTGGCGGCCAGTAAGGCCAAGCTGTTTGCTTCGACCGCCGCGCGCAAGCACTCCGCGGAGGCCGTGCAGATTCATGGAGGATACGGGTACACCAGCGAATTTCCGGTCGAGAGGCACTATCGCGACGCGAAGATCACCGAAATCTACGAGGGTACTTCGGAGATTCAGCAGTTGATCATCGCGCGTTCTCTGCTGGGGCGGCTCGACTAAACTCGCAAGGAGCGCGGGCCGAACTCCAGCGAACTGTCGGGCCGCAATGAATCTGCTGGAGCATCAGGGCAAGGAGCTTTTCAAGCGCGCGGGCATCGCCGTCCCGCGCGCTCATCATGCGAGGACGCCGGAGGCGGTCGAACGCTTCATCCAGAGCGAGCCCGGCGAATGGGTCGTGAAGGCGCAAGTGCTGATGGGCGGGCGCGGGAAGGCCGGCAAGATCAAGATGGCGGGCAGTGCCGCCGAGGGACGCAGCGCAACGCAAGAGATCATGGCGACGCCCATGCCGCCAAATCGTCAAAATCCGCGGGCCGAACCGATCAACTCGGTGTTGGTTGAGGAGCGCCTCGCGATCGCCAAGGAGGCCTACTGCGCGATTACGATCGACCGAGCGGCGCGCAAACCCGTAATGATCGTGAGCCGCTTCGGCGGCATGGACATCGAAGAAGTCGCGGAGCGTCATCCCGAGTCGATCGCGAGATTCTACCTCGACACGGCGATCGGCTATTCGCCCTTCGTCGGGCGCGAGCTGGCTTTCCGAGCGGAGCTCGATCCGGGATATCGCAGGCAGTTTCCCGCGATCGCCGGGGCACTGTACGATCTGTTCTTCGACTACGGGGCGAAGCTCGTCGAGATCAATCCGCTCGCGCTGACGTCCGATGGGCGCGTGATCGCCTCGGACGCGAAGGTCGAGCTCGACGACGACGCCCTGTTCCGCAACCCCGAGTTCGATGAATGGCGCAAGAGCCTGGCGCTGGACGAGGACGAGATCCTCGCGGCGCAGGCGGGCGTCGGTATACGCAACTTCCGGCGCTTTCCCGGCAACGTCGGCACGATGGCCAACGGCGCGGGGCTGGCGATGGCGACGATGGACGCCGTGGCCAACGCCGGGGGCGCGATCGCAAACTTTCTCGACGTCGGCGGCGGCGCGAACGCACAGCGCGTGCGCAGCAGCTACGAGCTCGTCGTCAACAACACCGGCGCGACGGTCTTGTTCATCAACATCTTCGGCGGCATCACACGCGGCGACGAGGTTGCGCGCGGCGTCGTCGAGGCGATGCAGCAAACGACGTCGCGCAAGATTCCGCTCGTCATTCGGCTGACCGGCACCAACGAGGAAGAAGGCCGCAAAATTCTCGCCGACGCCGGAATGACGCCCGTGGAGACGATGGACGAAGGCGCGCGCGAAGCGGTCCGCCTGGCTTCCGCGTGAAAGGCAACGATGGCGATCTTCTTAGATAAGAACAGCAAGGTGATCGTGCAGGGCATCACCGGATCCGAAGGATCGTATCACACGGATCGGATGGTGAAATACGGCACGAACGTCGTGGGCGGCGTAACCCCCGGCAAAGGCGGGCAGAGGACGCCGCAGGGGCTGCCGGTCTTCGACACCGTCAAAGAGGCCGTCGACGCGACCGGCGCGACGCACACCTGCATTTTCGTGCCGCCGCCCTTTGCCGCCGACGCGCTGTACGAGGCGTACGACGCCGGCATCACGCTCGCGGTCTGCATCACCGAAGGCGTCCCCGTGCACGACATGCTCGAGGTCGTCGCCACGACGCGCGGCATGCGGATCATCGGCCCCAACTGCCCGGGTCTCGTCTCACCGGGGAAGGCGCTCGTGGGGATCATGCCGGGCCACGTCTTCAAAGAGGGGCCGGTCGGCCTGATGTCGCGCTCGGGCACGCTGACCTACGAGGTAGTCGACCTTCTCACGCGGGCCGGGTTGGGCCAGTCGACCTGTGTGGGCGTCGGGGGCGACCCGATCATCGGAACGACGTTCGTCGAGTGCTTGCGGGAGTTCAAGAACGATCCCCAGACTCGGGCACTGGTCGTCTGCGGGGAGATCGGGGGGTCGGACGAAGAGGACGCCGCCGCCTTCATCGCCGAGCACCTGCCCGAGCTGCCGGTCGTGGCCTTCGTCGGCGGGCGCAACGCGCCGCCGGGGAAGTCGCTCGGCCACGCCGGCGCGATCATCTCGGGCGGATTCGGGACGCCCGAGGGCAAGGTAGCCGCCTTCGAGGCCGCCGGGGTCCCGGTGGCGCAGCGGCCATCAGAAATCCCTCAATTGGTCGCCGAAAGGCTGGCGGTTCGAGCATAATCCCGAGGCCGCCCCTTAAAGGAGGCTAAAGGAGCCGTACCCTTCCTGAGCAAATCCTTGGCGCAGTGGGTCACCCTGTGAAGAACCTGAGGCCATCCGGGCAGCAGGGCACTGGGCGGCTCGCTCTTTGACAACTTAACAACAACAGAGGGTTAAACGAACATGAGTTCACATCGAACCCTCCGTCACGCGGCTGTCACCGCACTGTTGCTTTTAGGCATACTCAGCCAGGGAACATGGGCACTGGCTGGAGTCACCGGCAACATCTCGGGGACGGTCAAGGACTCCAGTGGCGCACCGATTGCCGGCGTAGAAGTGCAGGCTGTCGCGCCCTCCGAAGTCCGATCCGCGTCGACGGACGCGGGGGGACATTTTGTTATCCTCTCGCTCGGTCCAGACACGTATACAATTAACCTTACTCGGTCGGGATATCAGAGCGTCTCATTTCCGGGCGTAACGGTATTTGCGGACCAAACACAGAGCGTCGCCTATACAATGGTGAAGGCGCTCAAGACGATTGCTCGGGTCACGTCCCAGGCCGGTGCGTCGCTGGTCAAGTCCGGCGTCGGCAGCGACCTGTATAGCGTCAACGCCACGCAGGCTGCGGCCGCAAAAGCGCTGGGCGGGGGCGGCAACCTGAACAACGCCTACTCGGCCATGGCCTCGGTCCCCGGCGTGCAAACGTCGCCGGGCGGCATGGGCTGGGACTTCAACAACGCGTACGTCCGCGGCCAAAACGGTTACTACACCGGGTTTGAGTACGACGGCATCCCGGTCAACCGCGCGTTCGACAACTACAACGCCTCCACCGAATCCAGCCTGGGCCTCCAAGAGCTCCAGGTCTACACCGGCGGCGGCCCGTCGAGCGTCGGCTCGGCCGGCACGGCCGGGTTCATCAACCAGGTGATCAAGACGGGTACCTTCCCGGGCTTCGCCAATGCGAATCTCGGAATCGGCACCCCGACGTTCTACCATCAGGCGCAGGTCGAAGTCGGCGGATCGACGCCCGACCGGACGTTCAGCTACTACGTCGGGCTCCTGGGCTACAACCAGGCGTACCGGTTCCTGGACTCCAGCAACGGCGCCGGCTACATGACTCCGGGCGGCATCTACTCGGGTCCGGCGGCCATCGGCTTCGGCATCGGCTACATCTGCACGACGGCCAACTGTCAAGGCGTCAAGCCGTCGTGTCCGGTCGGAGCCGGCCCCAACAACTTGAGCGGAGCGGGCTGCTGGGAGTTCTACAGCGGACTCGACGCGTTTCCGGATACGATCAGTGACCGCGAAAACGTGATCAACCTGCACATGGGCATTCCCAAGCGCAACGGTCTGCGGGATGACGTGCAGCTGATGTGGAGCGGTTCGGCGCTCAACAACTACTTCTACCAATCGCCGAACGACATCGGCACCAGCTTCAACCAGTTCTCGTGGGCACTCTTCCACGGCGCCCACACGGCGCCGGTCTGCGGCCAGACCGTGGTGGTGCCGTGGGCCAACGTCACCGCCAACGCGTGCGCGCCGGGCGCGTTCGCATCGTACGGTGACAACGTGGCCTACAACACGGCGTTCGGTACCGCCATCGCGAGCAGCCCGACGAACTTCAAGGCGCCGGGTCTGTACTACGTGCCGGGTACGCCGGCGCACGCGTTCAACGGACCGATCCCGCTGTACGACAACAACGTCAATCCGTTGACCAACGACACGGGCATCACGAAAATCCAGTACACCTACGCGCTGAGCCAATCGGCGTATCTGCGCGCGTACGGCTACACCTTCTACTCCGACTGGCTCCAAGAGAGTCCGATCTTCGGCGGAACCGACGAGAGCGTGGGCTCAGTTCCCTCGGCAGAGTATTTGTTGCTGACCCACACCGCGGGCGGCGCGCTGGACTTCCAGGATCAGATCAACGAGCAGAACCTGCTCACGCTCGACGGTAACTACTCGACGGCGGCCGTCACGCGCTTCAACAACTCGTCGGCCTACGCGGCCTGTCTCGGCTCATGTGCCATCGGCTCGCCGATCGGCTACATGGCAAAGGGAGCCAACGGTTTCACCTGCTACGGTACCAAAAACGGCAAGTTCGGCTACGCGGTTCCCTGCCTCTCGAGCAGTTACTATAGCGTCGCCAGCGGCAGCATCGTGGGGCCTTCCTGGACCAGCGGCGCGCTCTTAGGGCCTCAGTGTCCCGCCAGCGTGACGGGGTGCAGTGGCGGCTTCGCGGCTGCGGGAACGCCCGCTGCGCGCGCCGGCGCCACGTGGGACTCTCTATGGAGCGGCAACGCGACCGGCTCCTACAACACGGTCAAGCCGAAGTTCACCAACGCGGCGCTGGCCGATCAGTTCCGGCCCAGCGATAAGTTCCTGATCAACGCGTCGATTCGTTACGACAACTTCGCGTACGATCTCCCCGATTCGCTGACGCCCGCCGACTCGTTCTACGCCAACATGAGCGCGAACTACACGTGCGTGCAGGCGTCGACGAACCAGGTCCTCACGAAGCCGCTGCCTCCGGGCACGCCGCCGCCGGCGAGCGCACAGTACGTCGTCGGCGACTGCAACAAGGCCGCCGCGGCGCTCTTCCCAACCGGACCGAAAACCGGCTGGGTGCATCCCAACGGCACGACCCAGGACGGCGTTGCGGCGCCGAACTTCTCGGCCAGTTCGCCGTCGTCGTACAACCTGAACTACTGGAGCCCGCGGTTCTCGGCGACCTACACCATGTCGCCGGACACCGTGCTGCGGGCCTCGGCGGGACGCTTCACGCAACCGCCGATCTCCGCGTCGGTCCAGTACCTCAGCCTCACCGGCGACGACCGGTCGGTCTGGAACAACACGATGAACCTCGGGTTCTACTCGCCGTTCCACCCGATTCCGGGTATCTCGTCGGCGCAGTAC